>CAZMDP010000252.1:0-4387 GCA_964565015.1 uncultured Prolixibacteraceae bacterium
CGCCCGAATTGATAAATTCATCAAGGCCTTTTATGAAGCTGCTTAATTGGGTAATCGACTGCAGGATTTCAAACCGACGGGTATCATAAATTGCATCGTTCAGAATTTCATAAAGCGGTATCGGCCCTTCGTCCGGATTTTGAGAATCGGAAATACTTATGTCAACCCTGAAATTTTCATCGCGTAACTCCTCAACTATTATATATGGACGGTATTTACCCTGTGTAATATAAAACTTTTGTAACCAGGTCATAATGCCACCTGCGAGCGCCTCCTCTCCGGGAGAGGTAAACGGATGGCACTGCCCTTTAAAAAACAAATTCTCAAACAGGTCGGAATCGGTTTTATAACTGACCAACCTGACAATCTCGGAAATGAACAACGACAAAAGATTTATTGCCCTATCCTTATTTACAGGCTTGTCCTTATTCTTTTCTGACCCGGTAAAAATTTCCGGGGGCAACATGATTTCGAGTTCTTCGACCAGCGATTTAACCTCTTTGCTCAACATGGCAGGCAACCAACGGACCTTGTATTGTTTGTCGGGCATCTGCACAATCTGTGGCACAATGGCTCCATTGGCCACCAACTGTACCGATAGTTGCAGAACCGTATGCAACGAAGCGGTTGAGGGCTGGTAATCGTAGGTTTTTGAATTCTGTACCAGTGACAATTGTTGTAAATATTCAGGAACCGAATATGCTTTCCCATCGGTATAAACCTTTGCATACATTGATTCGTCAAGGTTAACCATACTTGTTGAATGGCGTCTGATAATCTCATCTTCGGCATAGGCCGATGAAAAAAATTCAGGCATGGTTATTTTTCCTTTTGCAACCCGCTGCGTGTTTTTTACGATCCTGTTTAAGGTCGAGGAATATTTCTCACGAAAATCGGCCGAAGAATTGGTATAAAAAGCAGGATAGGGCGAAAGCAGGGCTGTTAGCGGTTCATGGATGGGGCTGAGTTTTGAAAATGAAAGTTTTCGGTAAGCATTTTCAGGGTCATACTCAGTTTTCTCTGTATTTCGGTCAAAATATAGATTTCTGATTTTGGGTATTTCTATTGTTTCTTTCTTAATGATAATACCCATTTTTCCCAATTCCTTCAATAGCTCAACATTATGAAGGGAAAATACAAGAAAGGGATTATTGTCGATTTCGGCAGAAACTTTATAAATTACCGATGCCAGGTGCTTGCAGGGTACAGCCCAATCGGGGCACGAACATTGCATTTTAAGGTCGCTCCATTGTTTAGGGAATACCTTTAGCCCGAAACGTTCTGCTAAGGGTAAAACCGATGGGTCGAGTTCGCGGTTCAGAAGCTTGGATATAATAACAGGCCTCCTTTTCAGTTCATTCAAAAATGAGCCCAACTCAGGGTCAAAGAACGGGGGCATGATAATATCGACCTTATATGGACGAGGCCTCGATCCGGCTACTTTTGCCTTTATATGGTTGCCGGCTATATCAATTTTTTCGACTGCACCTTTACGGGCATAAGAGGCGCCCCGAGGCAAACGGTTGCTGTAATCGATGTTGTTCAAAGAGTTGAGCCATTGCTCACCCCACCAGGTTTTTCCAAATGCTGCTGACATAAATGGTTTATTATCAAAATTAATCGGATGATAAGAATTCAGGTTTTTCTGAATGAAGTTTTATAAAACTAAAATGAAACTACAGATTAATTATCCCAGTTTCTTGGATTGACCAATTGTGCAAACCACACCCTGAATGCGGAACGTTCGTCGATGGTATTTCCGGCTGAAGCATAGTCGCAGAAGATTGCCGGAACCGGCGCAGCTGAAGATTCGGTATAGGATTCTACGTTTACCATAGCTTTAAACTGCATCCAAATGTTTTGGTCGTTACTATCCACCTTTTCTATGTCAACATAGCCATCACTGTTAACCACCGGTAGAATTACTGCCCCAATTGCAGGACCACTAGGCCGCACATCGCGTGCCAGAACAATTGGCCCCCGCATCAGGGCAATATGTTCAGGATTATTGCCTTGTCTGATTATCCTTCCCCTCATATCCAGCTCAAGTTCAAGCTCATCGCCGGTTTGCCAGCTTCTTTTAATTGCAGTAATTTCACCAGATTTGATATTTTCTACAAGTTTTCCATTGACAGAAATAGCTGATTTGGAACTCCATCCGGGTATCCTTATCCTAAGCGACATTTCCTCTGCACGGGGAATTACAATTTTTATGACAACTTTTCCTTCGACAGGATAATTTGTTGACTGAATAATCTCAGCTTTCTGATTTCCGGGAGTTTGTACCACGCTTTTTCCTTCACTGAAAAAATTGACCTGAATACCATCGGTAGCTGTCATTACAGTCGTTAGCGGAAAAGTAAACAACCCCCTCGGTCCACTGGCATTACAACAGTTGAGCCCCATCCCGCATTGTTCGCTTCCTGGTTTTCGTTCGCCCGAAAGTGGGGTATATTTAGCCCAGTCCGATCCATCAATATCCATAGCGCCCAGCAATGCATTGTAGTAGGCCTGTTCAATGGCATCGGCATATTTGGCTTCACCGGTTAACCGCAGTAGCTGCTGGCTCATTTTTATCCAGGTAACTGTTACGCAGGTTTCCTGAAAATGGTAAACCGGCGATACCTGGTGCTCTCTGCCACCAAACCAGCTTTCTGCCGAAGCCCCCGATCCGGCAATATTGATCTCTGTATCCAGGATGTTCTTCCAGGTTTTTTCCACAGCCATCCGGTATTCCTGCCGGCCTGTCAGACGGTACAATTCAAGCAATCCTTCGTAACACGACATCATTTCATAAGCTTTCTGACCTTGCTCGGGGCCATACCAGTTTTCCGGCCGGGGAAAGCGTTTTGCCACATCAATATTCGATTTGGTGATTAGCTGAGGCCCGTCGGCCGTTTCCCATTGGCGTACAATCTCTTCGGCAAAGTCGAGGTAGCGTTTATCTCCGGTTCTTTTATAAAGCTGGCATATTGGTTCCAGAACAGAAGTTGCAGCCATTCCTTTATGGTTTCCCTGCTTAACAATCAGTACATTCTTGTCGGCCAGTTCTTTTATGAGATGATCGGCTAACCTGACAGCTGATTGCAAAACTTTTCCGTCGTTGGTTATATCGTAATATGAAATTAACCCCAACATACAATATTTCCTGCCCCAGATATCCCATGCTTCCAACTGTTTTTCGGGCCTGTAATTGCCTATATAACCGTCGGGAGTCTGTGTTGCCATTAACCCTGCAACTGCTTTATCCAAAACTGCTTTCAGTTGAGGTTCGGGGCGATACCGATATGCCAAAACAGCCGAAGTAAACCATTTGCCCCAGAATTCACTCTGCCAGCACCATGTTTCTGTACGATTACGAAAAGGTGCAATGAGCCGGTCAACATCCTGAGCCATAATGCGATTATGGTACGAAGCATCAAGCCGGTTACCGATAAAACCTCCAATTATGGCTTGTTCTGCAGGTTTCAGAAAATCTTCGATTACTGGCTTTACCGGTGTCTGAACTTTTTTAGACGATTTTTGGGCAGTCATAGTTCCTGCCGTTAACAAAAGCAGGGATAGAAGCAGAAGTTTCTTCATTGCTATTATTTTCGATCAGATAATCTATGGGCGGTTAGGGTTTTCGGGCAGTCCCAGGCGTTTGAAAAATTTTGCAGGTTCTTCGCGTATCTCAACGGTTTCGTCGTATTCGAACCCAAGCTTATCGTATAGCGCCCTTCGGCCCTGGATATCATCAACCAGTTCCATATACGCTATCTGTCCTACCCTTGCAGCCACCCTTCGGGGAACTACCACCACACCGTCGGAGTCGGCAACTACCACATCGCCTGGGTGTACCAATACACCACCCACAACCACCGGGCGCTGCACATCGATTACCTCGTTTCGTCCAATACGTTCGCCGCGGCCCCGTTTGAAATAATTGGTGTAAACCGGGTTTTTCTGAAGGATAATCTCATCGATATCCCTTATGCCACCGGCAGTAACCAGTCCAACAGCGCCTTTTCCCTTCCATTCGAGAATGTTTTTCGAACCCGTCGAACCTGTATCGTTATCGTCTTTGTTGTCCATAACGATTACCGACCCCGGTTTAAGGTATTGCTGAAACGGTTCACCCGAAAGCTGCGAATACCACATTCCACGCCACTGACGATAAACATCGTAATTTTCGGGTTTGGTGAGGTCGGCGCCGGGATGCATCGGACGATTGGTGGGGCCATATCTTACCGTTACGGCAATGCCTGCAAACCGGTGGCTCATGTCTTTCACATCGCGCCAGAGCGGGGCAATTTCGGGGTCCATAACGCCAACATCCATATATCCGCAGGTTACCATGGCATCAACCACATCGGTAACCCGCGCGCCACGGTAAAGCTGTAGCAAA
>CAZMDP010000253.1:0-4387 GCA_964565015.1 uncultured Prolixibacteraceae bacterium
GCTTAAATTTCCCGAAGATATGGTTACCCTGAGGGCTGGAAACGACCGGATTGCCGGGAAAATAGAACCCGAAAAAGTTGAGGTGCTCTATTCGGGCTGGAAAAAAGCTGTTGAACGCACATTATACAACCAATAAAAATTCACATAAAGTATTAACCGATAAAACGTTAGTTATGGCTTACAAAAAACAACTTACATTCGGACTGATTGTGGCTACGCGTAATATTTTCAGTTCGAAACTGGCTATGGAAGCCCGCCAGGTGCTGTTGAAGAAAATCAGCGATATGGGGCATTCGTACATTATCCTTCCATCTGAAGAAACGCCTACCGGTAACATCGAAACCGTGAAAGATGCACGGAAATGTGCAAAGCTTTTCAGCGACAACCGCGATAAAATTGACGGGGTTATTGTGGTGCTACCTAATTTTGGCGACGAATTGGGCGTAGTTAATACACTTAGTCTGGCCAAACTGGATGTTCCGGTACTTATTCAGGCCTGTGACGATGACAACAACAAAGTGGACGTGTATAGCCGCCGCGATGCTTTCTGCGGAAAAATATCGGTATGCAACAACCTTTACCAGTATGGCATTCCGTTTACCGACACTACTTTCCACACCTATCCGCTCGAAAGCGACACTTTTGAAAAGGATGTGGAGTATTTTGCCGGAGTGTGCCGTGTGGTAAACGGCCTGCGGAAAGCAAGGATCGGAGCCATCGGATCAAGGCCGGGTGCATTCCAGACCATGCGGGCCAGCGAAAAACTGTTGCAGGCCTACGGAATAACGGTTGTACCGGTTGACCTTTCTGAAATTTTCGGTGCCGCACAAAAAATCGACAATAATTCTGCCGACCTGAAACGGAAGCTGGAAGAAATAAAAGCGTATGGCAAAATTCCCGCCCGGATCAGGGAAGAATTGATTATCAGACAGGCCAAATTCGGTGTGGCTGTCGAAAACTGGGTAGCCGAAAATGAGATTGACGCCACGGCCATTCAATGCTGGGAATCGATTCAGAAGAATTATGGTTGCGCTTCGTGCCTTACCATGAGCATGATGGGCGAAAAATTCCTGCCTTCGGCCTGCGAAGTGGATATTGCCGGCGTGGTTTCCATGTACACCCTGTTGCTTGCTTCGGGAAATGCACCTGCACTGCTCGACTGGAACAACAACTTCGGCGCTGATCGCGATATGTGCGTTTGCACCCACTGCAGCAATTACCCGAAAAGTTTCATGAAGAACGATGTGGAAATTTCAACCCTCGATATTCTGGGGACCGTTCTCGGGCATGAAGACACGTTCGGAGCCGTAAAAGGGAAAGTAGCGCCCGGGCCTTTCTCGTTCTTCCGTATATCGACCGACGATACTTCGGGTAGCATCAAGGCTTACCTGGGCGAAGGTGAATTTACCGCCGACCCGTATGGAATGGATGGCGGAATTGCCGTTTCGAAAGTGAACAACCTGCAGAAACTGTTGAAATTTATCTGCAAAAACGGGTTCGAACACCATGTGGCCATGACACGCGGACATGTGGCTGCGGTAATTCAGGAAGCAGTGGATTCTTATCTGGGCTGGGATTTGTACAAGCATGAATAGAGGCTCGGATGAATAAGAGAAGAGCCTGATAATAAGAATAAAACTTAATTAAACAGGCTCTTCCTTTTATATACCGGAAATACCAGTTAATGCTTTCGGTTGATTGCAAATAAACCATTCTTACTGCTTTTGTCTGAAAGTTTCGTTTGCTATCGAATCGGGTTCTTGGATGGAACCCATTTTGATATTAACTTAGGCGCAACTT
Organism: uncultured Prolixibacteraceae bacterium; assembly: GCA_964565015.1. GTDB lineage: Bacteria > Bacteroidota > Bacteroidia > Bacteroidales > Prolixibacteraceae > UBA1413. The sequence goes on from CAZMDP010000253.1 coordinate 1,801, forward strand.
AAAGAAAGAAGCAGTATGAAACCAGAATTGAAACTGACCGCCTGCCTGTTTTTAATTTTTCTGTTTGCAAAAGGTAGTGACCAAATTCCAACTACCCTGAAAACAGCGTATAAGGATGCATTTTTAATAGGAAGTGCTGTCAATCACGATATTGTTTCGGGTAGAGATAAGGAATCTCAAAACATTGTTATCGCCCAGTTCAACACAATTACCGTTGAAAATGCCATGAAGGCCCAGACCCTGAATCCACGACCCGACGTTTATAATTTTGTGCAGGCCGACCAATTTGTTGAATTTGGTGAAAAATACGGACTGTTCATTGTTGGCCATACTTTAGTCTGGCACAATCAAACTCCGGATTGGTTTTTCAAGGACGAAAACGGTAATCCGAAAACTCCGGAAGCCCTGAAAGAACGTATGCGTAGTTATATTGAAACAGTAGCCGGCCGTTATGCCGGAAGGGTACATGCATGGGATGTGGTAAATGAGGTTATTGACGACGATGGTTCTTACAGGCCAACCACATGGGTCGAAGGTTTTGGCTCCGGCGACGAAATGGTGAAAGCTGCCTTTAAGTTTGCCAGTGAATATGCCCCCGATACAGAACTTTACTACAATGATTTTAATGCATGGCGGCCAACAAAAAGAGATGGCATTATGCGCCTGGTCAGAATGCTGCAAAACGAAGGCATACGCATTGATGGAGTTGGAATGCAGGGGCACTGGGGGCTTAACTATCCGAAAAATGAATACATTGAAGCGGCAATTGACTCTTTTCATTCTCTTGGCGTAAAAGTTATGATCACCGAACTGGATGTGGATGTTTTGCCGTTAACCAGGGAAGGGCAGTTGATCGGACAGATAATGACAAATTATCAGTTCCAGCTGGAAGAATTTAAAACTTATCTGGACCCTTACCGCGATGGGCTTCCGGATAATGAACAACAAAGGCTGGCCGATCGATATGAGGAGTTATTCAAAATTTTCTATAAAAAGCGTGATAAAATCGACAGGGTAACGGTTTGGGGTGTCCATGACGGTATGTCGTGGAAAAATAACTATCCTGTTCCTGGCAGAATAAATTACCCGTTGTTGTTCGATCGGAATAAAAAACCAAAACCAGCCTTTAATGCTGTTCTTGCGATACCACAAAACAATACTTTAAAATGAAAAACTGTATCCATTTGTTTCAGCAGTAAAAAACCGATTAAATTCTGATTTGATGAAAAAAGGGATGATTTCTGATTTACAAAAGCTTGCCTTTCTGATTGGTGTTCTGTGTATTAACCTGATAACATCATGTAATTCTTTTTGTCAATCCAATATCTGGGTAGGTACATGGGGAACAGCCAATTATGCGGCAGGGCCGAAAAATACACCTCCATCGCCTTTCCTGGCCAACAATACCTTGCGACAAATTGTGCGTGTTTCAATTGGAGGAGATACTTTGAGGGTAAAATTTTCGAATAAAACCTGTGCAACACCTGTTACCATGAATTCGGTGAACATAGCCGTTTCAAAAGGAGGTAGCTCTATCGATACGTCAACCATTACTCCTTTAACATTTAGCGGAAACAATTCGGTAACCATGAAGGCACACTCTGAAGTAACTTCCGACCCTGTTGCCTTTGCATTGAAGCCCGGTATGCACGTTGCCATTACCATACACTATGGCCAGGCCGATTCCAATGCCGACATAACCAGTCATGTGGGTTCCCGCACCGATTCCTATATCCTTCCGGGCGATCATTCTACTTCAGCTGATTTTGAGGGATCAGTAATTACAGCACACTGGTTCCACATTAACAACATCGATGTACTGGCTCCTGAAACTGCTGGTTGTGTGGCCATATTAGGCAACTCCATAACCGATGGGTACGGTTTATCGGGCGGCCTGCAGAACCGATGGACCGATATTTTCTCCCGGCAGCTACTTAATGATCCACGTACCCAGAACGTTGGGGTACTAAATATGGGTATCGGCGGGACAAACTTAACGACATCCGGCATAAGCAGATATAAGCAAGATTTATTTAGTCAATCGGGATTGCGCTGGATTATTATTTTTTATGGTGTAAACGACATTGGCGGAGGTGTTTCTGCCGCTGACATAATTAATGCTTACAAAAAAATCATCGACGATGCCCATGCGATAAATGTGAAAGTTTATGGCGCTACAATTACACCGTTTAAAGGTCACAGTTATTTTACCGAAGCCCGCGAAGCAATCCGGAATGAAGTGAACGAATGGATACGGACTCCCGGAAATTTCGATGCCTGCATCGATTTCGACAAAGCGTTACGCGACCCGGACGATCACAGCAGGTTTTTGGAAAAGTATTCAAACGACTGGTTGCATCCGAATGTGGCCGGATATGAGCAGTTGGGAAAATCGGTGAATCTTGATTTATTTACCAGGGTAAAAAACAATTAATCGCTGATTATCGACACAGGTTACAATCAAATTTTATTTGTTCATGGCAGTTTATCATTTCGACATTGCACTAAAATGTTTCCTATAAATATGAAAAATATAGCTATATTGTGTCTTGGCATTTTTTTAATTGCCTGCGCAACACCCGAACAA
>CAZMDP010000254.1:0-4362 GCA_964565015.1 uncultured Prolixibacteraceae bacterium
AAGGGTAGAAGGCAGAGCAACAACGTGGAAGATTTTCGTGCATCGGGCGGAGGCAGGTCTATAGGTTTTAAGGGTGGAATTATTGGCACCCTCGCTATTGCATTGGTTATTTACCTGCTTGGGGGCAATCCTTTGGAAGTAATAAATCTGATGAACGTAGGCGAACAGCAGGTAGGTACAGAAGTACCCCTGTCGGCCAAAGATATGGAAATGGGCGAGTTTGTATCGGTAGTCCTTGCCGATACCGAAGACGTCTGGAATAAATTATTTACCGAAATGGGCTACCAATACAGAGAACCCAAACTTGTGCTCTTCCGCACTTCGGTGCAGTCGGCCTGCGGATTTGCACAATCGGCCACAGGGCCGTTTTACTGTCCGGGCGACGAAAAGGTGTACCTCGACCTCGATTTTCTGGAAACTTTACAAAAAAAGCTGGGTGCCGAAGGCGATTTTGCCGTAGCCTATATTATTGCCCACGAAGTTGGTCACCATGTTCAGAAACTTTTAGGCACCATGGATATCCTTAACGATGCCCGATCGCGCCGCGCCAGTCAGAATACCATCAACGAATTAACCGTAAGGCTCGAACTTCAGGCCGATTTTCTGGCAGGCGTTTGGGTACATCATGCCCAGAAGATGTTCGATATTTTGGAAAAAGGCGACCTTGATGAAGCTCTGAATGCTGCCAGTGCCGTGGGCGATGACCGGATACAAATGCAACAACAAGGGTATGTGGTCCCCGATTCGTTTACACATGGCACTTCACAACAGCGTAAAAATTGGCTTGCCAAAGGAATTCAAACCGGCGACTACCGTCAAGGCGATACGTTCAGCCGGTCGGTGGTTTTATAATTTATTTCAGCTGATTTGGTTTGAAGTAGAACGTTACCCCTAAATTGAAGGCATATCCGATAATCCGATTTTACAAAGACAAAAGCGGTTGTTGATTTCTCTAATATTACGTTACTTTGCACAAGTAATTTTTACCCAATGATTATGGCAACACTACAGCAATTTTATGATAGCGGACTCTTTACCTATGTTGTTCTGCCGCTTTTGATATTTCTTGCCCGTATTATGGATGTAACGATAGGTACGATGCGAATTGTTATGGTGGCGAAAGGGCAAAAATTTTATGCACCGCTGCTTGGTTTCTTCGAAGTGCTGATATGGATTATTACCATGAGCAAGGTAGTGCAGAACCTCGACAACTGGCTATGTTATGTGGGCTATGCAGGTGGATTTGCAACCGGTAACTGGGTTGGACTTATGCTCGAAGAAAAACTTGCCATGGGGGTGGTTAAAATTCAGATTATTACCCGCAAAGAGGCGTCGCAACTGATTGCAGCCCTTAAAGAAGCCGGCTATGGTATAACCCACCATGATGCCCATGGAGCCAATTCGGTGGTCAGCATCATACACACCATCGTCAAGCGGACCGATTTATCAAAAGTTGAAGATATCATTCGAACATACAACCCTAAAGCTTTTTACTCAATCGAGGAAATCAAATTTGTAAGCCAGGGCGTTTTTCCGATCCAACCGGCCAAACGATGGCGCAAAGGAAAATAGCACCCATCAAAATGCAGGGATAGATATGTTTAATGTTTTTTATTCTTATTGAAACAAAAAACAACCATAACTGTTGATGTGAGTGATTACATTTTCATGAATCATTCATAATCAGCAATAATGAAGAATATAGTATTGATCGGAGCTAACTCCGCGATTGCCAGCAAACTTAGTGAAATTCTGCCTGAAGGCGAAAACAATATATATGGGATATCAAGAACGGCAACAATCATCCGGCACAAAAATTATCATCACCTGGTACACTCTATCCTTGAAGAATCATTTCCGGCAGATTTCCTTCCTGAAAATATCGACGGAATGGTTTACTTTCCGGGCACTATAAACCTAAAACCACTGCGGGGATTAAAAGAAACCGATTTTATCGACGATTTCAGAATCAATGTAATCGGTGCCGTTAAAAGCATTCAGGCATGTCAACCGCGTTTTGTACATGGCAGCTCTATAGTTTTATTCTCCACGGTTGCTGTTCAAAGGGGAATGCCGTTTCATGCTTCAATTGCCGCTTCGAAGGGTGCAATCGAAGGGTTGACCCGAGCGCTGGCCGCAGAGTTTGCCCCGAAAATCAGGGTAAATGCCATTGCCCCATCACTGACCCAGACACCATTGACCGAAAAACTTTTGAACAGCAAAACAAAACTTCAAACTTCGAAGGACAGGCATCCGCTTAAGGAGATAGGTTCTCCGGTTGATATTGCGAAAATGGCAGCTTTCCTGTTATCCGATGATTCGAAATGGATTACCGGACAAATCATGCACGTCGATGGCGGATTGTCGGCAATTTAACTTATAAATTTCAAATGATGCACCATGGAAAATAATAGAATTATTGCCAAAAATCCTCTGTTTTCAAGCACAAAAAAATGGATTATTGTGCTATTAATGATGCATATATACGTTGAAGCTCCGGCACAAACACTCGAAGATTTTTACCGCAAGTCGGCCAACACAAACCAAACAGCCATGTATATTCTCGGGTCGTGGGCTGTTGGAAACATGCTGATTGGGGGTATCGGCATGAGCCAAACTTCGGGCGATACCCGCTACTTTCATCAGATGAACCTGATGTGGAATACGGTTAATATGGGCATTGCCGCTTTTGGGTTGATTTCGGGCGCACCCGGGTTCAGTAACTCTGCCGACCTTGTTATCAGCAACCACCGCAAAATGGAAAACCTTTACCTGATTAATTCCGGTCTCGACCTGGTATATATCGCTGCCAGCGGTTATATGCTCCACCGTTCAAAATCTTCGGTTAAAAGGGCCGAAATGCTCGAAGGTTACGGGAAATCGGTAATATTACAGGGAGGTTTCCTGTTGGTATTCGATACGGCTTTCTGGTTATTGCAGCGCAATCTGAGGTTAAACCTCCCCGAAAATCTTTCGGTTGACCTGACAAACAATTACCCGGGGTTGCAGCTTACATTCCGGTTCTGAATTAATGGTGCAGTTCTTCGGTAGCTACGCCAAATAAATCGTAATCTTCGGCGCCGGTAATTTTCACCTTTACAAATTCTCCCGGTTTTAATACTTTCAGAGAAGTAAAAAACACCTCGCCATCAACCTCGGGCGAATCGAACCGGGTGCGACCCACATAGCCTTCGCCTTCCTTACGGTCAACAATTACCTGAAACTTCAGCCCGATTTTGTCTTCGTTAAGTTCGAGCGAAATCTGCTGCTGCAACTCCATTATTTCATCGGCACGCGCTTTTTTAACCTCTTCCGGAACATCATCCTCGTATTTCTGAGCGGCATAGGTACCCTCTTCGTGCGAATACGGGAATACCCCGAGCCTGTCGAACCGGGTTTCTTCTATAAACTTTTTCAATTGGTTAAAATCATCCTCTGTCTCACCAGGATAGCCAACCAGCATAGTGGTCCGCAGGGCAACGCCCGGAACTTCGGTTTTTACCCTTCGGATCAGTTCTTCGGTTTCGGCGCGGGTTACGTGTCTGAGCATCCGTTTTAGCACCGGATCGGCAATGTGCTGCAGCGGCATGTCGAGGTACCGGCACACTTTAGGATTTTCGCGCATAACCGGGAGTATATCGAAAGGAAATTTTGAGGGGTAAAGGTAATGCAGCCTTATCCATTCAATTCCTTCAACCTCCGATACGGCAGCAATCAATTCTGCCAACCTGGTCTTTCCGTATATATCAATTCCGTAATAGGAAAGATCCTGGGCGATAATCAGCAGTTCTTTAACCCCGTTTCTTGCCAGGTAACGGGTTTCCTTTACCAGTTCCTCAATAGGTTTTGATTTATGCCGGCCGGTCATCATAGGAATGGCGCAAAACCCGCAACTGCGGTTACACCCTTCGGACACCTTAAGATAGGCAAAATGCGAGGGGGTGGTTATTTTGCGCTCATAAATAAATTCGGGATGATACGCTACCTTAAGTTCGGCGGCCATAGCTTTCAGGTCGAATTTTCCGAAATAACGGTCCACTTCCGGAATTTCAGCTTCGAGCTCTTTCTGATATCTTTCCGAAAGGCAGCCCATAACATAAAGTTTCCCTATATCGCCCCTTGTTTTTGCTTCGGCATAATCGAGGATCATATCAATCGATTCCTGTTTGGCGTCGTGGATAAAACCGCAGGTGTTGATCACCACTGCATCGAATCCGCCACCATTGGCATCGTGCACCACTTCCCACTTTCCGCGTTCCAGCTGGTTGAGCAGCACTTCCGAATCAACCAGGTTTTTCGAACATCCCATAGTGATGACGTTTACCCTTTTTTTATTCATAACCCAAAAAATTAATGGGGAAA
>CAZMDP010000255.1:0-4362 GCA_964565015.1 uncultured Prolixibacteraceae bacterium
GCTCCTGCTGTCTGGGAAATTACCAAAGGCGATCCTGATATAATTATCGGGATTTGTGATACTCATTTACATGTAGATCATGAAGACCTCAATGGGAAAATATTTAATGTTTATGATGCAAATGTAAGAACATCTTTTTTCCCTATGACCTATCGAGATCATGGAAATTCGGTTGCAGGAGTGGCAGCTGCTAATACAAATAATAATATAGGATTTTCTTCTATCGCTTTTAATTGTAGGCTTGCAAAAGCCTCAAATCTAAAAAATTATTTGTTGGATATGGCTGAGGATGGAATAAAAGTAATTAATATAAGTATGGATTGGGGCCCAGAAAGTGAGGCGGATATAGATTTAATGGAAACATTAGTTGAGGACTATAATATAACGATTGTAGCAGCAGCTGGAAACGATAATTCAGAAAATTATTTCTATCCTGCATCTTATGATAATGTCATTTCGGTTACCTCTGTTGGACATGAATTTGAAAGAGGGACAACATTCTGGGGTAGGAAGTTTAATTGGAAGGATGTTCATAAGAAATATATCGATCCTGATTTAACTAACTGGACACACACGCATAACGACAAAGTTGATATTTGTGCACCGGGTTATAATATCGTTACTTTTTGCCATCCCGAAACATATTACAGTGGAGGAACACCGACCGGCCAGTTATATCATATCGCTGAAGGTACTTCATTTGCCGCCCCTATGGTTGCAGGAGTGTGTGCATTAATGTATTCAATTAATCCTGGTATAACTCCACTTGAAGTTAAAAATATTATAAAAGCGACGGCGGTTGATATATATTCAATACCAGAAAATTATGAATTTATTGGAAAACTTGGTGCAGGAAGAATTGATGCTTTTGAGGCAGTCAAGGAAGCAGGTACTACATATTTAACGGGGCTTCAAAATTCAAAGTCGATATCAGCAGGCTTTGGATTTAAACTGTACAATGTGACAATTAACACCAATGCCAACCTTGCATTAACAGCAAGAAAAGAAGTTGAAATAACCGGAACATTTGAAATGCCTTTAGGATCGACGTTTGAGGTTGAAATAAATCCAAATGCTGTTACTTTAGGCAATTAATAAAGGATTGATATCATACCTGTCGCGATACGGGTTGGAGTTCCCTCCGCTACACAAAAATATAATAGGTTGCCTTTTTGAGACAACCTGTTTTATGTTTTTAATTGGCCGAAATCACTGTTCCTGGCTTGAAATAGCCTGCAAAAATATTACCCTGATTTAAGACTTCCCTTGCTTTTTGCACATTGGGGTCGGTGCCAAGGGTTGCCCTTATGGCCCCTTTCTGGTAGTAATACCTCGACACAATTTCATCGCGCAGTAATTCACTTATTTCGCTCCTGAAAAGCTGTATGTCTTTATCAAAGTCGGGTTTCAGCTTTGCTTCGAGGGCTTTGAACTCTTCGCTGGCCAGATCGAAATATTTTTCATTTTTAGCTGTTTTCACCAGTTCGGCAAATGCCTCTTCGGTTTCCGAGTCATACTTGAAATCGCTCTGCTTAACATATTGAGTAAATTCCCTGAAAATATCATCGGTAATCCTGAAATCTTCCGGTTGGGGTATCGATGGCGTTTTAGCAGCATAAATAGTTGCAAAATCGAAGATATGGTAACGGGTAACCAATTCGATGGCCAGGGTGCTTAAATTGTCCTGATCGACCTTAACATCGGGCACAATTCCCCCTCCGTCGTACACCTTGCGCCCTTTAAGGGTTGTAAACTGGGTAACCAAAGAATCGGGTATAGACCCAACGCTTCCGTCTTCGTTGCGGTGGGTGTAATCGAGCGCCTGTATGCACCTGCCACTCGGGATGTAATATTTTGCAGTGGTTACTTTAAGTTTTGCGTTGTAACTGAGGTCCCGGGTAGTTTGCACCAACCCTTTGCCAAAACTGCGGGTACCGATAACCAAACCACGATCGAGGTCCTGCATGGCGCCGGCAATTATCTCCGAAGCCGATGCCGAAGCCCTGTTGATCAGCACGGCAATTCGCACCGTGGTATCAATCGGGTTTTGCATGGCTTTATAGGTATTATCCCATTCTTTTACCTTTCCCCGGGTACTCACAATTTCAGTTCCTTTAGGTACGAAAAGGTTCATAATTTTTACCGCTTCAATAAGCAAACCTCCCGGGTTCGACCTGAGGTCGAGAACCAGCGATTCGGGATTATGCTGCTTTTTAAGCTCAAGGTAGGCTTTTCTCACATCGTCGCCACAATTTTGAGTAAAGTTGGCCAAACGGATGTAGGCAGTTTTATCGTCGAGCATACCGTAATAGGGTACAGCATCAATGGTAATTTTTTCGCGGACCACATCCACCTCAAAAATTTTATTGTCGGTGGGCCGTTTGATTTTTACCTTAACCGGACGCATGGCAGGCCCTTTCAGGAGGTTGCTCACATCTTCGGTGGTCATGTCGGATGTTGATTTGCCTTCAACCTCAAGAATGATATCGCCGGCGCGAAGGCCATGCTTCTGGGCAGGAAATCCTTCGTAAGGCTCGGCTATTATTATGTTGCCCTTTTGCTTGCTGATCAAGGCTCCGATCCCGGCATATTCGCCTGTGGTCATAAACCTGAAATCTTCCATATCGGCTTCCGAAATGTAATTGGTATATGGGTCAAGCGATTCGAGCATCTTTTCGATACTGGTTTTTACCAGGGTATTCGGATTGATTTCATCCACATAAAAAGCATTCAGCTCACGAAACAATGTATAGTAAATATCAAGGTTCTTGGCTATTTCAAAATTCCGGTTGTCGAGTTTAAAACTGAACAGGGTAAGGCCTACCGCTACTAAAACCGACACTGCAATAATATACTTTCTGAATTTCATGTTAAAACCATTTTAAGATTTGGCAAAACTAACAATTCTAAAACATTTCGTGTGCGGTTATAATTGTTCGGGTTTTGTTAATTTTTTTTAATTGTGAAAAAAGGAGAATTTTATCTCATTAAACCTTTTTGAGTATGCCCGGTCAAAAATGCCGAAAACAGAAACAAATTTAACAGTATTAACAGTTTAATTATCAATGTCATGAAAACAATTAAATTATTTTTGGTTGCTGTGTTTTTATCACTTGCCACATGGGTAAGCGCCACCGAAAAACCCACCCTGAACGTGATTCAGGTTGAAGGTGAAAAGTTATTGGTTGCCTTTCACAGTGAAAATACAACGAAAGTAAATCTGACCATCAAAGACAGCGAGGGAAACACAATTTACTACAAATCAACCAGACGGCCGGTTTCCGACTTACGACAGCTTTACGACATCTCCAATCTTGAAAACGGAACGTATCTATTTCAGGTAGGTGTTAACGATTACAAAATTTCAAGAAAGGTCACCATCAACCAGGATCAGCTATCGGTATCCGAGCCTGTATTCTTTTACCCTCCGTTAATTAAAATAAACGACAGGTTACTCGATATTATATACCTTAACCAGGGGCTGGAACTTCTTACCCTAAAAATTTATAAGGGGAATGAATTGGTTTATACCACTGGTCTCGGCGATCAGTTTGTTGTTAAAAACCGTTTCGATATGGGAAAATTACCTTCAGGTTCGTACCAGATTGTATTGGAAACCGGTACAGAGGTTTTTCCATATTATGCAAATCTATAGTTAAGTTTCAAATAAAAACCGGAAATCATGAAAACATTAATTGCAGTTGTAAGTATTCTTGCCTTTGTAATGGTTGCAAATCCATCTGATGCTCAAAGGTTTGAGAGGTTCAGGGGGAACCGGAATTTTAACGACAGTGAATTCCCGGTCAGGAGCCAGAGGGCTGAAGAATTGAAACTATCGGATGCCCAGAGGGAAAAAATGCAGACAATCAGGATCGAAACCGAAAAACAAATTAAACCCTACCAGGATCAGATGCGCGAACTTATGGCCAGGCACCAGACGTTGGTAACCGCCGAAAAACCCGATATGAAAGCCATTGAAGCAAGCCTGGAACAAATATCGAAGGTGCAACTCCAGATGGCAAAAATCAGGGCAGCCAGGCATCAGGAAATCAGGGCTCAATTAACCGAAGAGCAGAGGTTAATGTTTGATAAGCGTAGGGGCATCATGGGCAGAGGAGAAGGTTTTGGAGCTCCGCGAAGGTAGTTTTAATAGGTGTGTTTCGTAAAGCCGGTACAATACTGTATCGGCTTTTTTGTGAAAATCATCCGTTTACCGGTAAAACTCTACCGTTTGTCGAAATTAAATAACCTTTCGGAAAGTGATGCCGTACTTTTAGTGTGTAATTTGATTGTGAGAGATGCGCATATTAATAAAAATATTATTTACGGCATTCATTCCGGTTTTGCTTTCGTCGTGCCTCT
>CAZMDP010000256.1:0-4352 GCA_964565015.1 uncultured Prolixibacteraceae bacterium
CATACTTATTTAATAAGGTAATAAGGTAAAATTCAGGGGGCGGGCATAAAAGGATGGTTACTAAGGTTGCTAAAAAATAATGTTTTTGCCAGTACGACCCGTTAATCGGTTCTGAACCACTAGGCTGTTAATGGCATGGTACAACAGGCAGCGGCAACCGGGTTTGGCGATTTGCAATCTCCGTATTTGTAACAATATCTTATCGCCACGCCCGGTTTGACAGGTTGGCACTTGGAAATTTTCTGGCTAAAATGATGTTTGCTTCAGTAAACAACTCATTCTTACTTAAAAAAAATCGCCTGATTTTGGCTACTTTTGCCTGAAAGTCATTTTACCAGCATCATCATGCGCAATATTCTGATCATTCTTTTTTTGTTCATCATAAACCAGAGCTATTCCCAGAACGTCAACCATTGGGAGTCGCTGGTGGTTGCCTCAAACGAATGGCGTTACTTCCCCGCCAACAGCGAGCCGCCTGCTTCATGGGCCGACCTTACTTTTAATGATGATGCCTGGCTAAAAGGCCCCGGCGGCATTGGCTGGGGCGATGGCGACGATGCCACCGTAATTTCGCGCGTGCCATCCGTATACCTTCGCCGTACATTCAACGTGGCTGAACTGGATAAAATCGTTTCTCTGATACTTTATGTCGATTTCGACGATGGGTTTGTGGCCTACCTCAACGGTAAAGAAATAGCGAGGGCAAATATCGGAACGCCCGGGGTCAGGCCTTCGTTTAACCAATACGCCACAAACTGTGATTCTGAAGCTCAAATTCCTACGGGTGGGACCCCTGCCCGTTTTATGCTGAATGCAACTCATCTGGGCTACTTGCGGCAGGGCGAGAATGTCCTGGCTTTGCAGGTTCACGATTGCAATGCGACCTCGAGCGACCTATCTTCGACAACATTTCTGATTGCCGGTATTTCGGTTCCCGGAAGTTTTTACCAGGCATTGCCGGCGTGGTTCAGGGCACCTGAAACGGGTGGCAGTCATTTGCCTTTGGTTGTAATTGAAACAGGAGGCCGCCCCATACAAAACGAACCCAAAATTGATGCCCGGATGAAAATTATACATAATGGCCCCGGCAAACCCAATTCGCCGGGAGATGCTGCAACCGATTATGACGGTTTGGTGGGTATAGAGATCCGCGGGCAATCGTCGCAAATGTTCCCGAAGAAGAGCTACGGCTTTGAAACCCGCACCGACAAAGGTGAAGAAAACAAGGTCAGCCTGCTTGGGCTTCCCGAACACGACGACTGGGTGCTGTATGCCCCCTATAGCGATAAAACCATGCTGAGGAACGATATTACTTTTTATCTGGGGGGAAAATTGGGAAGATGGCAGCCCCGGGCCCGTTTTGTTGAGGTTTACCTGAATGGCGACTATATCGGCGTCTATCAGCTGGTCGAAAGGATCAAAAGGGGAAAAGAGCGTGTTGATATCGCGAAAATGGATAACACCGATATTTCGGGCGATAAACTTACCGGTGGCTACATATTCAAAGTGGATAAAATTCAGGACCTTACCCCCAACGACTATTTTGTCAGCAATCCCACCAATCGTTACCAGAATGCCCGGAATTATGCTTTCAGTTATTACTACCCCAAAAGCGATGTGATAGTAACCAATCAGCGCGAATACCTGAAGAGTTTTATCCTTCAGTTCGAAAATAACCTGAATGCTTCGTGGTTTAAGGATCCGCCAACCCACTATTCAAAATACATTGATGTGGATTCTTTTGTCGATTTTCAGATCATGAACGAGCTGGCCAATAATATTGATGGCTACCGTTACAGCACTTTTTTTTACAAACAACGTGATTCGCAGGGCGGTAAAATGGTTGCCGGGCCATTGTGGGATTTCGACCTCGGTTATGGGAACCTGAATTACAGCTGGCGCCACCAGAGCACCAACCAATGGTGCTATACCAATTACGGCCCGGGTGAGCCAAATTGCATGCACTGGTGGGCAAGGCTTATGGAAGACCCTGCCTATGTGCAGAAGGTAAAAACCCGTTGGAGCAACCTCAGAAAATCGGTACTACATACCGATTCGGTAATGGCTTATATGGACAGACAGGTAGATTACCTGGGCGCAGCGGTTGACCGTAATTTTAAGCGATGGCCGATACTGGGAGTCTATGTCTGGCCAAATAATTTTGTTGGTAAAACACATGCGGAAGAGGTAACCAACCTGAAAACCTGGATAAGGCAAAGGCTCACCTGGATGGATAGTCAATGGCTGATTACTACCGGAATCGATACCATTGAACAGGCAGTGGATATTGTGGTCTATCCAAACCCGGCCACAGACCGGATTTTTATCCAATGGCCCGATTTTACGATTGCCGATCAGAGGATAGAGATAACAGATGTTCGCGGAGTTTGCCTAATCAGCAAGTTTGTTGACGGTTCGGGCCGCAACTATGCCGAAATTGATATCAGCCATATTCCCAAAGGCATTTACTTCGTCAGGCTGACAGGGAGCAGCGGAAGCACTTCGACCAAAATTCTGAAACAATAAAAAAAGCACGAAAAGCATAAAAGCCTTTCGTGCCCGATCGATTGTTAAGTTTGGTTTATTAAAGACTATCTCCGAAATCTTCTTTAAACTTGGCCATAAGTTTTTGCGGCCAGTCGCTGGTTGGGGTGAGTTTTCCGTTGAAGAAACGCAACACTGCCGGTTCTTCCACAAATTTCAACCCGCCAACCAATTCACGGTTTTTGTAGAGCCAATGAACCCTATCGACCACAAACATGGTTTGTGAGAGGGTAAATACCCTACGTGGGAATGCAAGCCTCAGCAATTCCACATCTGCAAGGATGTCGTTTCCGTTTTCGTCGCGGATGCTCGAAATGGTACCGCGCTCCATTCCCCTGATACCCGAAATAAGGTACAATGCCGCCGCCAGGGCGCCTGCCGGATATTCGGCCTGAGGTACATGTGGCAGAAAACCTTTTGCATCGATATGGCATCCCAAAGCGCCTGCCGGCATAATAACAGGTACTCCCAGTTTGTCGAGTTCGTTAACGGTATATTCAATAAACGAAGGCGATTGCGAAATTACGGTTTCATCGGTGGTTTCGTAAAGGCCTACCGCCATTGCTTCAATTTCGCGCACCGACATTCCACCGTATGTGGTAAAGCCTTCGTACAGTACCACCAGGTCGCGCATTTTCATGTAAAGGTCTTCACTGTTGGTGGCAATACCACCACCCCTTGTAGAGCTAACCTTTCGGCTCGAGAAATACACCAGGTCTGAAAGGTTACACATGGTTAGCAGTATCTCGCTGATTGGGGTATTCTTAAATTCCTCTTCACGTTTTTTGATAAACCAGGCATTCTCACCGATCAAACTGGCGTCGAGAACCACCATTATGCCATGCTTATCGGCAATTGCCCTTACCTCGCGCATGTTCTGAATGGAGAAAGGTTGCCCCCCGATCAGATTGGTCGAAGCTTCGAGCCTGATAAATGGTATGCGGTCGGCACCATATTCTTCTATCAATGCTTTCAGTTTATTGATGTCGATGTTACCCTTGAATTGAACATCGCTTTTTATTTTAAGGGCTTGGTCGGTATAAATTTCAAACACTTTTCCACCGTTTAGCTCCATGTGGGCCATGGTAGTGGTAAAGTGGTAGTTCATCGGGATTACGTCGCCTTTTTTAATGAAGGTCTGGGATATAATATTTTCGGCAGCCCTTCCCTGGTGAACGGGTAATACCAAATGTTTCCCGAAAACATCACGGACGGCCTGTTCCATTCTGTAAAAACTTTGTGAACCGGCATAGGCATCATCGGCCTGGAGCATCGATGCAATCTGGTTGTCGCTCATGGCATTGGTACCGCTGTCGGTCAGCATATCGAGGAAAATATCTTTTGTATTAAGCTGGAAAGTGTTGTAACCACCTTTTTCAATGGCCTTAAACCGCTCCTCAACAGGTTTAAGGTGAAGTTTCTGTACAACCCGAACTTTATGCAGTTCGACAGGGATACTCATTCCGTTCGAGAATTTAATGCCCGTAATGTTCTGTTCGCTCATAAAAGGTATTTTAATTTGTTAATGATTTTAAAATTTTCCGCCAAAAATAGGTTTTGAATTTTAAATTGCAACACTAATTGTGTTTTTTCTGTCAAAATGATATCAGCAAAAGGCTAAAATTTTTTATTGTATTTTTTTACACTACAGGTCAGGGCATTTTGTTGGAGGCACATCGGAAAAAAAGCTAATTTAGCGATTCTGTATTTTTTACAATCAAAAATTATATCGATGAGATTTTTGCTTTTCTTTTTTGTTTTTCTGCATATTCATCTTTATGCACAGATACCCGGAGGCGGAACAATCC
>CAZMDP010000257.1:0-1795 GCA_964565015.1 uncultured Prolixibacteraceae bacterium
GGCCATTCTTTAACGAAGTTCAGGTTAACAGGAACGTACACCGGCTCGAGTAGCCTGTTGTGCTGGCACACGAAAAAGCGCATCAGTTTGGCATTACCAGTGAAGCCGAGGCCAGTTTTTTTGCCTGGTTTGTATGCAATCACAGCGATTCCGGTTTTTTGCGATACAGTGCAGCATTATACATTTTGCGCTATTTTCTCAATCACGGGCATAAGCTCGAGGGATTCCAGGAAAAGGTAAAGATGATTTCGGAACCGGTGAGGAACGATCTGATCGCTATTCGTGATCATTGGATGGCTTTGCGTAACGAAAAAATCGACAGGGTGGCCTCGAAAGCCAACGATGCCTATTTGCGTACCAATAAAATTGAAGCCGGAATTGAAGATTACAAAGGTGTGGTTGCCCTGGTGATGGATTTCAGTACAGATACCCTTGCCCGGAAACGGGTTGATTTTTAATTTTTAGTGACCTTTGAGTCTTAGTGAGAAACAAATTATTATCCCACAAAGACACAAAGTACACGAAGTTTGAAAAATGCAATTGTTTTACTAAAAACGCAACCATTTTTGTATTTTGCACGTCTATGAAAAGTGTGCGGCTTAATCGATAAAGGATATAGATCGTTTAGCCAAATTCTTATAAACCGATAATGAGAGAATTATGGAGAAGAGATTTACCTTATTAACGCTGGTTTTTTTCATGGTTACGGGTCTGGTCAATGCCCAGAATGAGTGCCAGGTGAAAATAACCTACGAAATGAACAAAAGTCTTCCCCCATCCTATACCTTTAAAACCGATTTTCAGACAAACGATGCCAAATTTTACTGGCATTTCAGCGATGGGGCACGGTACGAGGAACCTTCGCCAACCCATACGTTTAAAACAACAGGCAATTATGTTGTTGAAGTTAAGGTTGCCGACAGCAAAGGTAACGTTTGCTTTGGCCGAATTGCCGGGAGGTTCGAAGGCAAGGATAACCCTGCAACCGATCCTGCCCTCATATATGCCAAAGGATATGTAAAAAATCTGTCGGGTATTGCCGGTTGCGGATTGGTAATATCGACCGACGACGGCAAAGTTTTGATTCCGGTTGAGATATTGCCCAAATTTGAACTTAAAGAGGGACAGCGTATTGCATTTGCATTTGAATACCTCCCAAACTTAGCTACAATTTGTATGGCCGGGAGTACGGTCAAAATACATAAAATAGAGGAAATACGTGTGGATCAGCCCGTTCTGATCGAAGCCAGCGGCAAGGTAATCGATCTCTCGAAAGTCGAAGGGTGTGGCCTGGTAATAGCAATCAGTAACGACAAGGTGCTTGTTCCGGTAGAAATAATTCCCGACTTTGAACTGAAAGAAGGCCAGCAGGTAAAATTTGTTTATGAACCACTTGCCATTCTTGGAGGTGTATGTGTCGAAGGCCCGCTGGTCAGGATACACCGGATAGTTGAGGTACCGGTTACTACACCCATTTTGTATGCCCGGGGAAAAGTGGTTGACTTTTCTGAAATTGCCGGCTGTGGCCTTGTTGTAGAACTTGCCGACGGAACAAAATTGGTTCTGGTTGAGGTATTACCTGAAATAGCTTTGAAAGACGGCATGATCATCGAATTTGCCTATGAGTACCTCCCAAATGTCAGTACAATATGTATGGCTGGAAAAAGCATCAGGATACACCGGCTTAAAGTAGTTGACAATGTTCCGGTAATCCACTATGGAAAAGGTGTGGTGGAAGATTTATCTTCGTTAGCCGGTTGTGGTTTGGCAATAGTGCTCGAAAATGGGCGGACAC
>CAZMDP010000257.1:1805-4341 GCA_964565015.1 uncultured Prolixibacteraceae bacterium
TGAGTACCTCCCAAATGTCAGTACAATATGTATGGCTGGAAAAAGCATCAGGATTCACCGGCTGAAGGTTGTTGATTTACCTGATCCTGTAATCCTTTCAGGAAAAGGTGTGGTAAAAGATATGTCATCGCTTGCCGGATGCGGTTTGGCAATAGTGCTCGAAAATGGGCGGACACTGATTCCGGTTGAGTTTGCTGTTGATTTTGATTTAAAAGAGGGGCAATTTGTCGAACTGGCATTTGTGGTATTAAGCGACCGCGCATCTGTTTGTATGGCCGGCGCCCTTGTCAAAGTAGTTAAAATTGCCGAAATCCCGATTATCCGCCCGATTTTATATACCGGTACCGGAAAGGTTAAGGACATGTCGGCAATAGCAGGCTGCAGGTTTGTTATTGCGCTCGAAAGCGGCCGGACTATTATTCCGTGGGAAATACTCCACGATTTCAAACTTAGTGACGGGCAATACGTCGGCCTCGAATTTGAAATATTGGCCAATGCCATGTCGGTTTGTGATTTGGGATCGGTTGCCCGCATTCATAAAATATGGGAAATTGGAACAACCGACAAATGTTCGGTGGAACTGGCTTATAAATTAATCAGCCAGGAGAAGAAGGCCTTCGGGTTTTTTGCACGGACAAATGTAAAAGTAACCTCGTGGCAATGGGATTTCGGAGATGGGAACAGCAGTACCGAAGCCGAACCCGAACATGCCTTTGAAAAGGCCGGGGTTTATACCGTCACATGTACCATTGTATCGGCCGAAGGTTGCAAAACTTCACGCAGGATAACAGTGGTGGTACAGGAGCCAGGACTGCCTGTTTGCCAGGGCGCTAATAACCTTCTGCTGTTTGACCCATCAGAAGGAAAATGCGATGGGAAAGCCGTTGCTACCCTGCTCGATGGTTCACAAAACGAATACAAAAATGTGGTTTACCGCTGGTCAACCGGCGAAACCGGCAACACCGCCTCAAATCTTTGCGCCGATAAGCCTTATTACCTTCACGCATTGATCGATGGCGTGTGCCAGAAAAATACCTCATTTACTTTCCTGTCAAAACCTTTGTGGAGGGCTAGTGCCGATGGCGCAAAATATACTTTTCAGGTAACCAACCCGCTTGATGGGGTAACCTATATTTGGGACCTGGGTAACGGAGAAATTGTTTATGGCCCGAATATTACCTATGATTTTGATAAAGATGGCGACTACAACATCAGGCTCATAGCCAGTTATGGCGCCGACTCGAACGAATCGGAACAGGTCATCAGGGTTCAAAATACTGTTACCAATATTGAAATAACCGAGAAACCTTCGTTCAGGGTTTATCCAAACCCGGCTACCGGAAAAGTCTGGATCGAGGCAGGTAACCGTTTTGCAGGTACATTAAGGGTTGATATTTCTGATATGTATGGAAAGGTTGTTCAACAGAGGTTTTATAATGCAACCGGAAATCCGGTAGAAATAAATATCAACCATCTCCCCTCAGGGTTATATATTTTGCGTTTTACTGACGGAAGGACCATGAACACGGAGAAATTATTGGTTAAATGAGTTTCATGGTTATAACGATGCTCAAGTTTATATCCATTATTTGATAATTTATATTGTTTCTTCGTTTTCATCACTCTATATTTGGCGTTTCTCAAAAACCAAATATTGACGGATGAACAGAAATTTATTATTGGGTGTCGAAGCCATTGGGCAGGGCGCCATTGATGGGGGAATTTCGGGGGTTTATGCCTATCCCGGAACACCTTCAACCGAAATTACAGAATACATTCAGATTAATCCCGAAGCTATCCGACGGAACATACACCGTCAATGGTCGGCAAACGAAAAAACTGCATTCGAAGCGGCCCTTGGTATGTCGTATGCCGGAAAACGTGCACTGGTATGCATGAAACACGTGGGGCTTAACGTGGCTGCCGATCCATTCATGAATGCTTGTGTCACCGGTGTAAATGGCGGTTTGGTGTTGGCCGTTGCCGATGATCCATCGATGCATTCTTCACAAAATGAACAGGATTCGCGCTTCTATGGTAAATTTGGAATGGTTCCGGTTCTCGAACCCTCCGACCAGCAGGAAGCCTATGATATGGTTTACGATGGCTTCGAAATTTCAGAAAAACTGCAATTGCCAATAGTTTTGCGCATTACCACACGTTTGGCACATTCCCGATCGGGGGTGGTCGCCCGCGAACCTAAACCCGAAAACAGGCTGACATTACCTGGCAATCCCAAACAATTCCTTTTGCTGCCGGCTTTTGCACGGAAATATTATCAAGGGTTACTTGGCAAGCAACAAGCCATGCTCGATTTGTCTGAATCCTCAGAATGGAATAAATTCATCGAAGGAAAAGATAAAAGTCTTGGGATTATTTGTTGCGGAATTGCCTATAACTACCTGATGGAAAATTATGTAGGGCAACAATGTCCCTATCCTGTTATTAAGGTATCGCAATATCCGTTGCCCGAAACGATGATAAGAAAGCTTGAGGCACAGTGCGATGAGATTCTGGTACTTGAAGAAGGCTTTCC
>CAZMDP010000258.1:0-4341 GCA_964565015.1 uncultured Prolixibacteraceae bacterium
GGTTTTTCCAATCGATAAAACGATATTCAGAATGGTTTTCGAGCGGTTGGCGGTCGGCCCATGCTATAGTGGACCGCAGGGTAAGCCCGTTCACAATTTCGAGCTGCTGAAAGACTTCGGCAAAATCGCGCCGGTAAAATTTCTTATAGTTCTTTTCGTACCAAAGGGTATGAAAGTCGTTATCGAAAACCGCCATCCCCGAAACCAGGTTAAAATCGGCCGTGGTGGTCCCTCCCGAAATGCCGGTTGTTGCCATACGTATGCCATCCCACATATACGAGGCCGACATTGCCGCATCAGTTTTCTTACGGGCAAACGCGTATCCGATTTCGGGCCGCAGGCTAAGCGCGTGACCTAAAGTATCGCGCACAAACCAGCGAAAGGGCAGGTTAAGCCTGATGCCATCCACCGTATTGAACGAGAGCGCATCGGTTCCGGCTATGCCCGGTATGGAAAGCGTATTCCGCTTTGCCGATCCACGGGGGTGGTAACTGTATGTGGCGCCCATTATAAGATGTTGGGGCTTAAACCTGCGGCGGGCCAGTTCGACCGAGTCGCGCCAATGCTGTGTCGATTGTATGGCTACCAACGAATCTTTCCGCCTGAAACCGGCCAGCTCGGCTTCGGTTAGGGGCACAGGCCTGATGGTTTCCCAAAATAGCGAATCGCGCTCCACCATGTTTTCGCTCATAAACGCCCTTTGTTCCACTTCAAGTGGCGGTGGTGGCGAAGCAGCCTTCGCTTCCTTTTCGAGCATGCGGTTAAGCCGCGACGATTCACGGGGCGATAGTTCCTCCATACCCAATAGTTCCTGCACTTTTACTGATTGGCGCGTATTGCTCCCGACATGGTTATCGCGATCGGCTATCAGGCCAATATTCTCCGCAGTATTCAATTCTTCTTCCAGCAAAAGCCGTTGCTTTTCGATAAACGAATGGTCGAGTGCCGGATTAAGGGTAACCCTGTAATCCGAAAGCGACGCCACATATTCATACTCGAAACTGAAGCCCATACCGTTGAACAGCACATCGAAACTGAGGCTTACCGGCATCCAGGTGTTCACATCAACCGGGCCGTAGAGTTGTTTCATGCGCATGGCAACCATGGGGCGGTCAGCCTGAGGTCGGCCGAATGTACCGACCAATAGCCCTCAAATACGTTGATGGTCCCCGAAAAAACGTCGTTCCCCTTCCGCCGGGGGATCACTTCAATGCGGTTGACCAAACGGCCCTGGTCTTCGAACATATCGACAAGTCGGAATCGGTACACTTGCAGCGCCTGCCTGTCGAACGGCGACACAATCCCGTATTCGGACGTATTATAAAGGTTGCTGGTAATCATGGGCATGGGCGATGTGTTGTTGTCGTTACCGCTCGAGCGCTGGGCTACAACCTCCTGCCGGAGCTGGTTGGGGAGCCTGAAATGGATTTTACTGAGGCTTTCGACGGAATAGACATCATTGGCGCGTAATCCCTGTTTTTCGAAAGTTTTTCGCAACAGCCGCGGAACGCTCCCAAACTTTCCCGATCCTTTCAGGTAAACCGTGCTATGGTATTCCGAAACCTGATTTTTGTAATAGGGCGCCAGTGAAATGGCACGCCGCATAATATACATGGCGGGGTCTTCGCCCGACGAAAGCACTTTTACTTCTCCAATCCGGTAGGTGCGGACATCCATTGCCACGTCGAGAGCCACATCGGCACCTGATATCCGAACGGCTTTCTCGAGGGTGGCATAACCCAGGTTGCGGAATTCGACTTTCCAGGCGCCATCGGGCAATTCGAGCCGGTAAAGGCCTTCGGCGTTCGACGTGGTACCTTTGCGCAGTTCGGGTACATAAACATGGGCGTAAGGCAAGGGGTTGCCCTGCCTGTCGGTGATATGGCCATTTACTGACTGCGCACCTGCCCTGAATGAAATCAGAATAAAAAGTCCAATAAAAACCCGGATCATTAAGCCATTTTTACCATGAAATACGAACAGGTGCAAAAGTAATTTTTATTGCCGATTCGTCACCATTGGGCAGGTGAACCACCGTCACCATCCCAACATCACATCCCCTTATTTTCTTCTTCATGAACCCTGTTTAAATCGGGGTAATTCCTGACCCCGCCCCGGCAAATCAATCCGCGCCTGACGTCGGGACACCCCCGATTGAATCGGGGTCTGCCATCCCCGCCTTATGGCGGGGCACGGCCAATAAACAAATTAACCAATTAACCAGCGCCTTACGTCAGGGCACAACTTACGCCTTACGTCGGGACGCATACAATCAAAACTCCCCCCCCCCACCTGTTATCAACACACTTTTACACGTTTCCCGCAAAAATCCGACGACATGTTCATAACTTTTGTTCCCTTCTGAGTATTATTTTCTTAGCCTGTTGATTTGCCTGCCATTAACAATTCATTCACAAATATCAGATTTTCAATTAAATATAATTAAAAAACCCTCCATAAAACAGTATAAAATATTTCTCAAAAAAACTTTGGTTTATTTGGTGTTTCTTAACTGGAATTATTCTAAATTTGCTTAATGCTTGTTCCGAAAGTATTATGCGGGTAATCACTTTCAGGAGCGTGCCGTTATAAACCAAACGCCCGGGATAAAGTTTCCGGGTTTTAGTAAGTGAATAATCAAATTGTGAAAACAAGAAAATTTAACTAACAGTTGTGGTAATGGGTTAGTTAAGCTAAGGGCAAAGTATTGAGTGGACGCAACTTTAACCTGAGTTTTCGAGAAGGAAAAAGAAATGAAAAACATACCTTTCTGTAGCGGGCTGCAACCGGCAACCCGCCGAAGGCTTGCCTCTTAACTTTACACTCTCACATTTCCGGCTGTCCATGGTTGTTTGATGGATAAACGGATAACATACCGTAAACCTGGAAGACTGATTTTATTGCTGTTTGGCATCCTGCTTTCGGCCAGCCTTTCTGCCCACTATGATATAGAGGTTAACTCTCCTTATACAACATCAAAAGCTGATTTAACAATTCCGGGCCCGCCACCGCCAGTAGCCACCACTGGAAACTGGAACGATCCGGCCATCTGGACACCCAGTGGGATTCCCGGGCCGGGTGATGATGTTACCATACCAAACGGCGTTACCGTAACCCTTAATGCTGCCGGAACATGTAAAAGCATTACCATCGAAAACGGAGGAACACTAACCATATCGGGAAATAATTCCTTATCCGTTTACGGCGACTGGACAAATAACGGAACCTTTGCAGCCGGCAGCGGTACCGTAGAATTTACGGGAAATGTTCAGGCAACCATTGGAGGCACTTCAACAACAATGTTCAAAAAATTTACCCTAAGCAAAACGGCCGCTAACTTGATTGTTGCGGGTACGGTTAATGTGGACAACGACCAGACTACCCATGTTGCGTTTACAAGCGGATTACTTGAAATATCGGCAGGCGGAACCATAAACTTTTCGGGCAATGCAGGTTTTAACATCGGAAATAATTCAGGAATTTTCGTAAATGGGGGTACCTTAACCACCGGAAGTTTTTCTGTTACAAATAATGGTTTGTTCAGAATTTCGTCAGGAACTGCCAATATTGGGCAGGTTGAAGGGAATAGCCTTCAGACCGGTACAGGTGGCACATTACAGGTTAACGGCGGAACCCTAAACATATCGGGACGGCTTGTAAACACTGCAGGAACGGCCATATTTACGGATGGAACCATAAACCTGGCAACATCAGGGCATTCGAGTTCGACGATGGCAAGTTTCGATATGAGCACTACAACAAACCTGACCATTAGTGGGGGAACTTTTATTTTTCACAACCCAAATACATCGGCCACAAGCCCTTTGGATATATTCATCAGGAGTGTAGGCACTAAAACAATTACAGGAGTAACTTTTCAGATTGGTAGCGGCTCTACCCCTTCCAATTCCACTTTCAGGATTAATTCGCCTTATCCGCTCCATCAGCTGATTATCAATAATCACAACAGCCCTACACTGGCTATTACCGGCAATGATCTGACCATTAACAACCAGATTACTTTGAACGGTGGGAAAATTAATACCGGTAGTCAGGCCATTATACTAAGCAACGGTGCTGCTTCGGGGCTATCTTTTTCGGGCGGGCAAATTATCGGAAGGTTCAGAAGGGCGATTGCCAATGCAGGCGAAAATTATTTGTTCCCGGTAGGCAGCGGAGCGGGCACAGCTATGTTGCAACTTAATTTTTCGGCTATATCCACTTCAGGAAATATTACGGTTTCATCGTCGGGAACTTTGCCCGCAGGATTGGCATTGAACGGGGCTTCGGCCACCAACACAGCATTTGTTACAGAAAATACGGTAGGTTTTTCTGCAGTAT
>CAZMDP010000259.1:0-4331 GCA_964565015.1 uncultured Prolixibacteraceae bacterium
GGAAAAACTGCGGGCGAATGTATTCCTGACATCAATTGCGAAGTTGCCGATCCGTGGCGAAGGGTACAGAACAGTGTGTGCCGTGTCATGGTCGAAGGGAAGGAATTATGCACCGGTACGCTTTTAAACAATACTGCACAGGATAGCCGTCCTTTTGTGCTGACAGCAAACCATTGCATCAGTACCCGTACGAAAGCCGTTAGCAGCCTCTTTTTGTTTAATTACGAAAGTCCATATTGTGGCTCGATTGACGGCGATGTTTCCAATTCGATTGCCGGCAGCATTTTGAGGGCAACGCATGACAGCCTCGATTTTACCCTGGTTGAGCTTAATGTGAAACCGCCCCCTTCGTTCAGGCCCTATTATGCCGGATGGAACCGTTCGTCGACGGCTACCGACACAACTGCCTGCATCCAACATTCGCAGGGCGATATCAAAAAAATTTCAATTGACAACGATATGCCCGTAATATCAAGTTTCGGGATGAATGGTTATACCCGAAACGGTTTCTGGAGAATTAACCGTTGGGAGTACGGAGCAACCGAAGAGGGAGCTTCGGGCGGTCCGCTGTTCAATTCGAGGGAACAGGTGGTTGGAAGCCTCGTTGGGGGGAATTCAAGGTGTAACTTCCCATTCAACGATTATTTTTCGCGTTTCGACATGGCCTGGGATAACAGGCCCGATTCAGCACGGCAATTGAAGCACTGGCTCGACCCGATAAAATCGAATGTGGTTAGTCTGGCAGGAAAAAGATTTTTCGAAGGCCCCGATTTTTGTAAGGCATTCTCAAACCTGATGGAAGGCGATGAACATGAATTATTAAGGCTTACTACTTCTACCGGTGGAAACGGAGGTTACTGGTCGGGTACCAACAACCAGGGGATTACCGAAATTGCCGATAAATTCAAGATACCGGGCAATGAGAAATTACACGGTGTTTCAATCGGGATCGGGCGAAGGTTTCTGACTTCGGGAAATTCGACCAGTCGTCTCAGGATTAATGTTTACAATCTCAGGGGCAGCCTTACCGAAATTATTCATACCCAGCAGGTGCAATTGCGTGATTTGGTTTCGGGGGCGATGAACTATGTGGCTTTCAACGAATCGGTCGAACCTGCCGATAGTTTTCTGGTAGCCATCAATTTCGACAATATGGCCAACGGTGATTCGGTTGCCATTTTCCAGTCGGTCAGACAAAACAACCCTCAAAGTACTTTCTATATCAGAAAAAACAATCAGTGGTCCGAATTCAAACGGAGCAACTCTGCAGGTTATACCGGAGCCCTTGCCTTAGAAGTGGTTGCCTGTAACGTTTCGAACACCATCACCGATACCAGCAAAGTCGAACTTCCGCTCGAAGTAAAACTTTTTCCGAATCCTACTACCGGAAGACTCGAAGTTTCTTCGAACCATAACCTGACCATCGATATGATCACGGTTTATAATCTAAGGGGGCAACAAGTACCGTTCAGGTCGGCCAGGCTAACTCCACGCAAGATTGAGATTAACCTGGCAGGCCATTCTCAGGGAATTTACCTCGTGAGGGTACTCGATGGCAATAAACATTTTGCCGGTAAAATCTTTTTAGGCGTAAATTAATTTCAGGCCGTAATGAGGAGATTGCTGAACCTATTCTTTCTATTGTTATTAATAACAGGTTGTAATACACCCGAACAAGATTTAAGTACCGACAACAGATATGCCCGGGGTTTTTCAATAACCAACACTGACGGTTTCAGAAAACTTACTGTCGTGAATCCCTGGGCAAAGGCCAGGAACGTTGTTTTTGAATATTACCTGGTTGATAAATCGTCGGTTGTTCCACCCGGCCTTTCGGGGAAAAATATCATCCGCACTCCTGTCGACAATATTATTTGTCTGTCGACCACCCATATAGCTTTTCTCGAAAAACTTGATGAACTGGATAAACTCACCGGTATTTCGGGCGGAATTTATGTGTCGAACCAAACAGTTATTGAAGGAATTGAAAATCAGAAAATAGTGGATGTTGGCTATGGACACAACCTCAATTATGAAGAAATAATCAACCGGAAACCTGATGTGGTGATGGTTTACGGAATCGATACCGAAATAACTGGTATGCTCAATAAATTCAGAGATTTGGGCATTCCGGCCATCATAAATGCTGAATACCTCGAAACCTCACCATTAGGCAAAGCCGAATGGATTAAGTTTGTTGGCGCATTATTTAATAAAGAAAGGATGGCCGATTCGATATTCGCCTCCATCGAAGGAAAATACCTTGAATTGAAAGGAAAGATTCCCGGAAATAACAGGAAGCCAAAGGTAATGTTTGGGCTACCTTACCGCGATGCATGGTGGGTTCCGGGTGGAAAATCTTACCTGGCGGAACTTGTTTCGGATGCAGGGGGCGAATACCTCGGTAAAAAAAACAGATCGCGCGAAAGCTATGTCATATCATTCGAAGAAGCGCTGTTGTGGGCCGATAAGGCCGATTTCTGGCTGCATGTGGGAATGGTCAATTCGAAGGAGGAAATTCTGGCAGTTGATAGCCGTTTTTCTAAATTTAAAGTTTTCAACAACGGCTTTATTTATAACAACAACAAACGCTCGACCGGTTTCGGGGGCAACGATTTCTGGGAAAGCGGGGTGGTTGCGCCCGATATTATTCTGGCCGACCTGATCCGGATTTTTCACCCGGAAGCAATCGGGGATTCAGTGGAGCTATTTTATTATCATGAGATTAGGTAACAGATAATGATAATCAAAAGGAATTTTATTCAACCTTTTTCTAAACAGTGGAGCCTGACAGTAAAATTCGGGATCTTATCTTTATCAGCATTACTATTGTTTTTTGCCGATATCATGATTGGTTCGGTAATGATCCCTGTTAAAGATGGCCTGTCTGCCTTGTTTTCTTCCTCTGACGCAAACGATACCGTAAGGGTTATACTTTACGATTTCAGATTACCGAAAGCAATTACCGCAGTTCTTACGGGCATAGCACTTTCGGTAAGCGGATTACAGATGCAGACCGTATTCCGCAACCCATTGGCCGGGCCGTATGTACTTGGCATCAGCGCAGGTGCAAGTCTGGGTGTTGCTTTGTTTGCTTTAGGTTTCTCATCGGTATTTGCCATGGGCCTATTTTCGGCTTCAGGCGCCTGGTCGCTGGCAATGGTGGCATGGGCCGGAGCTTTTCTGGTTATGTTGCTGGTTTTGTTTGTTTCGGCCAAAGTAAACGATAACATGACCATTCTGATTCTCGGAATCCTCTTTACCAGCGCTGCATCGGCAATTGTAAGTATTTTGCAGTATTTCAGCAGCGAGGCCATGCTTAAATCGTTTATAGTCTGGACCATGGGGAGCTTAGGCGGCGTAACACACAGTCAGTTGAATGTATTAATTCCCGCCATATTTGTCGGGACCTTTCTTGCATTTGTAAAGGTAAAAGACCTGAACGCTTTTCTTCTGGGCGAAACGTATGCCCGTTCACTTGGGGTGAACATAAACAGGAGCCGATTAATGATATTTTTCAGCGCCAGTCTTCTGGCAGGAACCATAACCGCATTTTGCGGACCTATTGGCTTTATCGGGATAGCCGTTCCCCATCTGGCCAGGGTAATGTTCCGCACCGCCGGACATCTGGTCCTTATACCTGCAGTTATACTCATCGGGGCCAACGTAATGTTGCTGAGCGATATTATTGCCCAGCTTCCCGGTTTCCAGACAACGTTGCCAATCAATTCGGTAACAGCTCTTCTTGGTATTCCTGTAGTGGTGTGGATGATTGTTAAAAACCGGAAATTTGCCGCTGTATGAACCATAAGGATAAGAAATCGGCAATTTGCATAAAAGGGCTAAAGGTCGGATATGCCGGAAGCCACGGAGAATCTGGTTTCAGCAGGCAGGGAATTAATTATTCGGCAAGTTCGGGCGAAATGGTAGCGCTGATAGGCCCAAACGGCATAGGCAAGAGTACCCTGCTGAGAACTATGGCCGGATTTCAGAAAAGCTGGGAAGGCGAAATAGAATATTACGGTAAACCGGTTTCGGCAATTCCCTCCAAAGAGCTTTCACACCTGTTGAGTTTTGTTTCGACCGAGAACATACAGGTAGCCAATATGACGGTTGCCGATTTGGTTGCTTATGGCCGTTTCCCTGACACCGGATGGCTGGGGCGTCTTTCTGAAAAAGACCGTGAAATGGTGGTTGATGCCCTCGAAAAAGTTGGCTTGAAGAAGTTCGCCAAGAGAATGGTAACCCAGCTCAGCGACGGTGAACGCCAACGCGCACTCATTGCAAGGGCGCTTACACAGGATACCCCGTTTATCCTGCTCGACGAACCT
>CAZMDP010000260.1:0-4326 GCA_964565015.1 uncultured Prolixibacteraceae bacterium
AGGGAAGACGAAGTGAGAATGAGGGAAAATGTAACCCTCACGATTGCAAATCTCAATCATCCGGCACTTGCAGGACTGAAAGCGGGCGATTTACTGAAAGGTTCGCTCTATTCGCAATCGGTAAAACCTCTCGAAGGCAGTTCGGTTAAAGTTCTTGCCAATACTGCACAAGGGCAGCCGGCAATAGTGACTTCGCAATACGGTAAAGGCGAAGCCATGCTGGTTGGGTCATATCTTGGCATGGCCAATTTCCCCGATGTTGACCCCGCAAATGATAAGTTTTTTACCAACCTGATCGGGTGGGCCGGAATCAAAAGGCCGTTTACCACATCGCTCGACGGAAGAACTTCGGCACAGGTTGAAGTGAGGCTACAGGAAAACAGCAAAGGCCAACTTCTGTTTATCATCAACCACAGCGATTCGACCGAAGAGCCGGTGATTAACCTGAATGTTGAAAAAAACGGAAGTTATTTGCTCAAAGAAATTATTAACGGTGACAGAAAAACCATTAAATCAGGAAATAAAGTTTTAAAGATTGATACAAAAATTGACCGAAAACAGGTTCAGGTATGGGAAATTACTCCTCAATAATCATGGCCTGGGCCACACAACTTATTACATAGTATAATGAAAAAATCAGCAACAATCGGGATCGACCTG
Organism: uncultured Prolixibacteraceae bacterium; assembly: GCA_964565015.1. Lineage (GTDB taxonomy): Bacteria > Bacteroidota > Bacteroidia > Bacteroidales > Prolixibacteraceae > UBA1413. The sequence goes on from CAZMDP010000260.1 coordinate 661, forward strand.
GGTGCAACCAAACTTTCGTCGGCCATTTTCGATTCAGACGGAAATATACTGTACCGGAATGTCGAAATTACAAAGAATCTTGCCGGAGAGAGGGTTGGTGAACTGATTGTTAACGAAGTTGGCAAAAGTTTTCAGCAGGCCGAAACAATGGATATGGTTATTAAAGGTGTCGGGTTGTGTGTACCGGGAATTTTTTATCCGTCAACAGGTTGTATCTGGGCTCCAAACATTAAAGATTGGGAAAATTATCCTTTACTTGACAGGCTGACGCAGGCGTTTTCGGGGCTTGACCTGAAATTCAGGATTGAAAGCGACCGCACATGTTACATTCTGGGCGAAACCTGGATGGGAGTCGCCAAAGGTTCGGCAAATGCCATATTTATAGCTGTTGGAACAGGGATCGGGGCAGGCATTTTATGCGATGGACGGATTCTCAGGGGTCATGGCGATATTGCTGGTGCCATAGGATGGCTGGCGCTGGCCGATGATTTTCAGGATGCGTACCGCTCCTGCGGTTGTTTCGAATACTATGCTTCGGGATCGGGATTGGAAAAATTTGCCCGCGATATTTCGGACAATCCTATGGCCGATGCCAAAATATTATTTGAAGCTTTTGAACATGGATCACCCGAAGCAACCCATATTTTGCAAAGGGCAATAAAATACTGGGGAAAAGCTTCGGCAAACCTGGTGAGCATTTTCAATCCCGAAATTCTTATATTCGGCGGCGGATTATTCGGCCCTGCTGCCCGGTTTATTGCCGAAATCAGGAACGAAGCCGCATTGTGGGCGCAACCTGTCAGCATGAAACAAGTACGGTTCGAGGTTTCATCCCTGGCCGGAGATGCAGGGCTTATTGGTGCAGGAAGGCTCCCATTCATCGATAATATTTAAAAATTTGAATAAACATTCTTTTATGTACGACAGAAAACGGGTACTCTGGGCTGCTTTTATGGCCATGTTGATTTTTGGAATTGTAATGGCCATTCTTGGGGCTGTGTTACCATCGGTTATAACCAAATTCGGGATTTCGCTAACCAATGCAGGATCGTTGTTTCTGCTGATGAGTCTGGGCATGCTTTTCGGGTCGCTGTTTTTCGGTCCGGTGGTTGACCGTTACGGATATAAAGGTTTGCTGGTGGTTTGTACGGCTTTGGTTTTTGGCGGCATCGAGGGAATTGCGTTTGCGCCTTCGGTTCCGGTTTTGAAAGCAGCTCTTTTACTAACCGGTTTTGCGGGGGGTGCCATCAACGGGGGCGCCAACGCCCTGGTTGCAGATATCAGCGAAGATAACCGGGGTTCGGGGTTAAGTTTTCTTGGTGTTTTTTTTGGCATTGGGGCTTTCAGCGTTCCGTTTCTCATCGGATCGTTGCTGGGTATTTTCAATTACGAAAACCTGATTGCAAGCGCGGGGTTGTTAATACTTTTTCCCCTTCTTTTTTTTATCGCCATCAGGTTTCCCGCACCCAAACATACGCAGGGATTTCCGCTTTCGGAAGGGATCGGTCTCTTAAAAGAATCAACGCTCCTTTTGTTTGGGGTGATGCTTTTTGTTCAGAGCGGCCTCGAAATGGTAATCAGTGGCTGGTCGGCTACCTACCTCACCGAAGTTGTGAATGTGGGATCCCGGCAGGCTGTTTTTCTGCTTTCGCTATATTGGTTATCGCTGATGATTGCCCGGGTGGCACTCGGAAAACTTCTGAAATCGTTTTCGAATAAAAAGGTTTTGACAATTTCCCTCCTTATCGCCATTACGGGGAGTATTCTGATGATTACGGCTGAGAGCAAAACAATGGCGGTTACCGGACTGGCACTTACCGGTTTCGGGTTTGCGGCTGTTTTTCCTTTGGTGCTGGCCTTTGTGGGCGACACATATTCCAAACTATCGGGAACGGCTTTCAGTGTTGTGCTTGCATTTGGTTTGATTGGCGGAATGCTTTTCCCATATATAACCGGAATTGTAGCCGAGTTATCAGGATTACGGTTGGCTTTTTTGATTGCTCCGGTTGGCCTTATTGCTTCCCTTTTAATTTTCAGAACTTTAATAATCAGAAAAATACGGTAAAACATTTTTAAATTTAGGAATTATGCTGGCAAAACAATGGCTTTCCAACGCCCGCGAGGTAATGGAAAAAATAGAAACTACCCAGATGGAAAATATTCGTAAAGCGGCCGAAATTATGGCTGCTTCAATTGAATCGGGCCGATGGGTCCACACTTTCGGCTGCGGACATGCTACCATCCCGGTCGAAGAGATGTACCCCCGCATTGGCGGATTTGTAGGGTTTCATCCTATGATAGAACTTCCGCTCTCGTTTTTTACCCATATCGTGGGCGAAATGGGGGTCCACCAGTTCGTATTTCTGGAGAGGGTCGAAGGATACGGCAAAGAAATTATGAAGAGTTATACTTTCGACCAGCGCGATTCGATGTGGCTCTTTTCCCATTCAGGGATCAACAATGTGAATATCGATGTGGCGCTCGAAGCCAAACGCATGGGCATGAAAGTTATCGTAACCGGATCGGAATCCGCTTTTAAAGGGGTAACTACCCGGCACTCAACCGGAAAACAGATATTTGAACTTGCCGATGTGGTAATTGATACCTGCGTTCCGAAAATCGATGCATCGGTTGACCTGAAAAACCACCAGGATAAAATAGGGCCGCTTTCGACCATGGGATTTGTAACGGCTGTGTGGATGACCATCTGCACGGTAGCCGAAATGCTGGCCGACAGGGGTGTTAAACTCTATATACATCCGTCGCACAACGTGCCGGGCGACACCACAGCCCGCGAAAGGCTCGATGCTGCATTGGCCGAGTATAAACGACGGGTTGCCGGGGTTTAATCGTGCCTGAATTTTAACCGGGTGAAGCGGCAAATTAAAACCGTAATAATTTGGAACTCGAATCTTTAAAACTTATTTTCGCAGCCTGCCACCATTAAAGAATATTTTGGGTGGCGTTTAAATACGTTTAACAACAATGAATATATTTAATATGATGAAAAAATTTCTTGCCCTGATCATACTGGCTGTTGTGCTGGTATTTCCGGCTAAAGCCGACGAAGGGATGTGGATACCTGCATTAATCCACAAACTGAACATCAACGACATGCAAAAAACCGGACTAAAGCTTTCGGCCGAAGATATTTACAGCATCAACAACAGTAGCCTTAAAGATGCCATTGTTTCCATCGGCGGATGTACAGCCGAAATGATTTCGCCCGATGGGCTGATGCTCACCAATCACCATTGCGCTTTTGGCGATATTCAGCGACATTCATCGGTCGAAAACGATTACCTTCAAAATGGTTTCTGGGCCAAAACAAAAGCCGATGAGTTGCCCAATCCCCAAAAGATAGCCCGTTTTCTGATCAGCACCGAGGAGGTTACCGAAAAAGTTCTTGCCGAAGTAAAACCGGGAATGAGTTTCGAAGAACGGAACCGATTGATCAGCCAGGCATCGGCGCGGCTCGAGCGTGAAGCCACCCAGGGAACCCACTACCAGGCGCAGGTAAGGAGTTTTTTCGAACAAAACCGTTATTTCCTGTTTGTTTATGAGACTTTCCGCGATGTGAGGCTCGTGGGCGTTCCCCCTCAGGCACTCGGAAAGTTTGGCGGCGATACCGACAACTGGAGCTGGCCCCGCCACACCGCCGACTTT
>CAZMDP010000261.1:0-4321 GCA_964565015.1 uncultured Prolixibacteraceae bacterium
GTTCACCTGGTTCAGCATGCTATTTATTGTGCACGGAGTAGAAGCCTATACGCAACGGGCAGCTATTGAGTTTTGCAAAGAGGTGGCCGAAAAAAACGGTTATGTTAATACATTAGGGTATAAAAGCTATGCCATTTACTTTTATGGCAAACGTCAACCACCCGGGATTCCGGCTGGTGTCGATTTTTTACAGGAGATGGAAATTCCCGGTTCGCGCGATTTGTATATCATAATGAAGATTACCGAGAAAGAAAAAAGTTTAACAAAATATCCGTTCCTTGAAATTCTTTACGAAAAAAACGGGTTTGTATTTGCAAAAGCGGGGAAAGACAGTCTGACCGAAAAAAATAAACCAATAAACATCCACAATATGTTCGATTAAAATAGGATAAATCAAATTATAAAACCGGGAAAATGGATATCGTAATCAAGGAAGTTAAAAACAAGGCCGATTTAAAAGACTTCATTTATCTGCCCGAAAAAATCCACAAGAACTATCCTGAATGGGTACCTCCGGTTTATATGGATGAATGGGAATATTTTAATCCGAAAAAAAACAGGGCATTTTTACATTGCGATACCATTATGTTGCTTGCATATTATGATGGGAAGCCGATCGGAAGGATAATGGGCATAATAAACAAAGCTTACAATGAAATCCATAAAGAGGCACATGCCCGGTTTTCGTGGCTCGAAACCCCAAACGATCCTGCCGTTTTTGCCGCTCTGATGGGGGAAATTGAAAAATGGGCAAAAGTAAAAGGAATGACCCATTTGGTTGGTCCGTTGGCATTTTCGGATAAAGACCCACAGGGATTTCTGGTTGAGGGTTTCGGACAACCGGTTGCTATTGCTACAAACTGTAATTTTCCATACATGGTCGAACTTGTCGAGAACTATGGGTTCAAACGTAAGCTCGACCTGGTGGTATATCAGGTTCCGGTTCCCGAATCGCTTCCGCCTTTTGCACTAAAAGTTCTTGAACGGTACCAAAACCGGCAAACCGATTTGCGTGTCCTCGAATTTACCTCGCGTCGTAAGGTTAAACCTTTTATCAGGCCAGTTCTGCAACTGGTAAACGAAACCTTTACCGATATTTATGGATTTTATCCATTCTCCGAAAAAGAGATGGACGATATGGCCAATCGATACCTGTGGCTGATCAATCCACGCTATATTAAAATTATTGTAAACGGTCGAAATGAGGTTGTTGCGTTTATTTTAGGGATGGCCGATCTGAGTGAAGGATTTAAGAAAATGCGCGGAAGGCTGCTTCCATTTGGTTTTATCCATCTGATCAGGGCTGCAAAAAAAACAAAACAGCTTAATTTATTGCTTGGCGCAATACGCCCCGATTATCAGGGCCGAGGTCTCGATATGCTGATGGGTACAAAAATGCTTGAATCGGCAAGAGCCACAGGAATAACAGTGATCGATTCGCACCTCGAACTGGAAACCAACCTGAAAGTTCGCGCCGAAATGGAACGAATGGGCGGAAAGGTTTATAAGAGGTACAGGATATGGGAGAAGGAATTATAAATGGAAAAAGGAAAGGATAGGTTTAAAAGAAAAGTGGTTGTTATTGTTTTACCCACATCTGTTCTGTCAAGAAATAATATGGCAGTTTTGTTTACCCGATAAGCAAAATAGCAAAAAAGCAGCCCTTTAAAACCAGACCCACCAATTGAATTAACTATCAATGCGTTACAGTTTCAGAAATGAATTTCAATGCTTAAAACAGATAATTTTATCCGGAAAAGATAAACGAATCATTCTGGCATCTACGAAGCTTCACCATCCCTGAACTATTCTCGGATTCCTTTTGTTTTCATCGCATAAATACACATGAAACGATTATGGGTGAAAAACGATATACCAATGCACTGATTAACGAATCGTCGCCATACCTGCTGCAACATGCGCACAACCCGGTGAATTGGCGCCCATGGGGAAACGAGGCGATTGAAACTGCCCGCCGTGAAGATAAACTTCTGCTGGTAAGTATTGGTTATGCTGCCTGCCACTGGTGTCATGTTATGGAACACGAATGTTTCGAAGATGAGGAGGTAGCCCGTTTAATGAACGAACATTTCATCTGCATCAAGGTTGACCGCGAGGAACGTCCCGATGTGGACCATCACTACATGACAGCCATTCACCTCACCGGAGTCCAGGGCGGTTGGCCGCTCAACTGTGTGGCGCTCCCCGACGGAAGGCCATTCTGGGGGGGCACTTACTTCCCAAAGGAAAACTGGATATATGCCCTCAACGAGCTAAACCGTTTATACCGCGAAAAACGGCCAGAAATTGTGCAACACGCCGAAACCCTGGCCAACGGCATCCGGCAGGTGTCGCTCACAGTCAAGCAGGGTTCTGAAGCACCTGCTACCCCTCAGCTCATCGATAACGCCGTGAACAAGTGGAAACACCATTTCGACCATACCAACGGTGGCCGTAGTGGAAGGCCCAAATTCCCCATGCCCGTAAACCTCGATTTTCTGTTGTTTTATGCCCACCATCGAAACAACAGCGAAACCCTGAAATACCTTAACCTTACGCTCGAAAAAATGGCCATGGGCGGTATTTACGACCAGATTGGCGGCGGTTTTGCCCGTTACTCCGTCGATGAATACTGGAAAGTGCCCCATTTCGAAAAAATGCTGTACGACAATGGACAACTGCTTTCGGTTTATTCAAAAGCTTTTCAGAAAACAGGTAACCCTTTGTACCGGAAAGTGGTTTATGAAACCGTTGAGTGGCTCGAAAGGGAGATGATGCACCCTTCGGGGGCGTTTTACTCCTCGCTCGACGCCGACAGCGAAGGCATTGAAGGAAAATTTTATACATGGGGCAAGGCCGAATTAAAGGCTTTGCTAAACGACCAATATACCCTCTTTTCGGAGTACTACAATGTAAATGAGACTGGTTATTGGGAAGATGACCGGTATATCCTGTTGCGGACCTGTTCCGATAAGGATTTTGCTTTCCGGTTTGGTTTGGAAGTAACTGACCTGGAGAAGCGGATTGCCGCCTGGAAACAAAAATTACTGCAACACCGGACAGCCCGCATCCGGCCCGCATTGGACGATAAAACCCTGACATCGTGGAATGCTCTCGCTCTTGAAGGCCTATGCGATGCCGCCCGGACGTTTGGTGATGAGCAATTTAAAAATCTCGCCCTTAAAAACGGGCAATTCATGGCCGGGCATCTTTTTACACCGGAGGGTGGGCTTTGGCATACCTGGAAAAATGGCAAAGCTTCCATCGCCGGGTTCCTCGAAGATTATGCCCTTGCAATACAGGCATTTATTTCACTTTGGGAAATATCGGGCGATGAAGAATGGGCATTCCGGGCAAAAAAATTGACCGCATACACCTTAAAACACTTTTTCGATAATGCCCAAAACCTTTTCCTGTTCAATACAAAAAGCAGCAGCGAAGTAATTTCCAACCATTATCAGACAGAGGACAATGTTATTGCCGCTTCAAATTCGGTAATGGCACTGAACCTGATAATGCTGAGCCGTATTTTTTCTGAACCGGATTACGAACGCTTAGCCCGGCGAATGGCACGCACCATGGTTTCCAACTTTGCAAGTTATCCGTATGCCTATGCCAACTGGGGACGGTTGATGCTCCTGCTTACCGAAGGTACAAGGGAAGTAGCAGTAGTTGGCGAAAACTGTCTGGAACCAATTAGCCGATTACAAAAAAATTATGCGCCGTGCACAATCTGGGCCTTTGCGCAAAGAGCCACATCGGTCCCCATACTTCAAAACCGCTACGTAAAAGGTAAAACCCTGATTTATGTCTGCCGTAACGGCAGCTGCCACATGCCGGTAGAAACAGTGGAGGAGGCAATGAATGTTCTTCAAAATTTTGTTTGAAGATATTCTGCTTGAAATAAAAAATCAGGCCGAAGAATATTGAACATGAGTAATGTTCTTTTTAAAAAAGAGAATACCCATTTAACACAAAACGATAACCATCCAAACCATTTCAAAACAGCTTAATGTAGTGCCACTATGACATAATTAACAATAAAGGATCAGTCATAATGTCACATCTAATTTAATCACACGATTGTTAGATAATTGATATTCTGAATATTATAATAGTACTTATAATTTAGCTGTTGAATGGCATTAAGTTTGGAAAAATGGTGACTGTAAAATAAAATCAATGTCAAATTAAAAATAATGGAGGATTGAGCTATGGCACTTGTTAAATTTTCTTATCCGTCATTATTCGACCGTTTTTTTGAAAACGATTTGTTTGACTGGTCGAATCAGAATTTTTCATCTACCAATACCACTCTTCC
>CAZMDP010000262.1:0-4310 GCA_964565015.1 uncultured Prolixibacteraceae bacterium
AAGCGCTCACAATTAACCGGAATCGTGGAGCTCCTTCGAAAAATGGTTTTGCTTCGTTAAGGTTGAGCAGTATAAGAACAAACCAACCGATAAACACCCATAGCAATTTACCGTTGGATATTATATATATGGTAGCGCTTACCAGATATGCCCAACCTATTAACCCAAGGATTCCCCACCAGTGCCGTTTCATCCATGTAGGGTTTTCGGCTGTTCCTCCCTTATAAATTATCGCCAGTATTATAAGAAGCACTACTCCGGCAATTTGAAACCAGTAGGGGCGTACCTTTTCAAAGAATTTGTTTTTTGGGTAAATGTTCCAAATCAGAAAGAATCCGATAATCATCAATATTTCCCAAACTTGCCTGCTCACCGGCATCAACCTTGCATTGATGTTTTCAAAATTAACTATATAAACACCCATTACCAGCAAAGCAAGCGATCTTAGCAAAACATGGCCTGCAATCTGACTATCGGACTGGCCTTTTTTCCGACGTGCCATAATTGCATGTGGAACCGACAATCCCACGATAAACAAAAATGCAGGGAATACCACATCGGCGAGTCCCATGCCATCAAATTTTGCTGGCATGTGCCCAAGCCATTCGGGAATATCTTTCAGCGACCATAAATCGTTTACGAAAATCATCACAACCATGGTGAGTGCCCTGAAAATGTCAATGGAGGCTATTCTTCCCGCTGACAAAGCTTTTGATTTCATTTAGCATTAAATTGGTTTGCCTCAAATCTACCAAATTCCGTTTAAGGTTCTAACTTTCTTATGATTTTTTCTGTCATTTTTTGGTTTCAGGTTGCATACCCTGATTTTGGAACCCTTTTCAGTATGTTCTTCCTTTTTCATCGATCATTGGTACAAACCTTACCGGCATAACATTTTGCTGCCTGATTTTTCCCTTTCTTTTCTCAAGAAGGTACAAAAACTGAATGGTATTGGTTTGTCCCACGGGGATTATCATTCTTCCTCCTTCGGCGAGTTGTTCTTTAAGCGGTTCCGGAATTTTTGAGGGTGAGCATGTAACCATGATTGCATCGAATGGGGCATGTTCGGGCCACCCCTGATAACCATCTCCGGTTTTCAGAAAAATATTTTTATACCCTAAATTTTCAAGAACATTTTTCGCTCTTATGGCCAGTGGTTCAATCACTTCAATACTGTAAACCTCAGCTTCAACCTCTGCAAGAATTGCTGCCTGGTATCCCGATCCGGTTCCAATTTCAAGTACTTTCTCACCTGGCTTCAGGTTGAGGATTTCGGTCATATATGCTACAATGTAAGGCTGCGATATGGTTTGGCCTTCACCAATTGGCAAAGGTTGGTCGGCATAGGCATATCTGCGGTATTCATGTGGTACAAATTCATGTCGGGGGACATTTCTCATGGCTTTAAGTACTTTTTCGCTGGTAATCCCCCTCGATGCAATCTGTGTTTTTACCATATCGTAACGCATTTCCCTGTATGGATCTGATTGCTGGTTACCAATGACATTGGTGGTTAGGATAATAATAATCATTGTCGTAATCAATTTCATCTTTGCATTATATTTTAAACTACCCTGAGTAAGATTTATACGATATCTTCAAAAATAATAAATTAACATGAGCTTAGCAAGCTAAACCATTCAATAATAATAACTTTGAGTTTATTAAGGTATTTTGGGCAAATAAATATTTGATTGGGAGGATAGCGGTGCAATAGATGAGCTACTTTTGCAGGGTGAAATTTTAATAATCAACAATTTACAGCAATGAGAAAGATATTTTTTCTTTTGGCCATCTTATCTGTTGCTGCCTGCCAGCAGCAAAAGCGTGAAATTGCCCGGTTGACCAATGTTCAGGACAGCTTAACCATTGTTTCATCTGAAAAAGATTCTGCAATACTCGATTTTTTAACTGCCTTTAACGAAATACAGGAAAATCTCGACTCGATAAAACGTCTTGAAAAAATTGTTTCGGTAGCCAAAAGCCAGCAGGGAGAGCTTAAGGGGTCGCGTAAGCAACAGATTGTTGAAGATATTGCCCTGCTGAACCAATTGATTCAAAAAAATAAACAATTGAATGCTGATCTGCAAAAAAAATTGTCAGTAGCCAATTCAAAAATCGGACAGTTACAGGGAATGGTTACCGAATTTGAACGGATGGTAAATAATCTGAATTCACAAATTGAACAGAAAGACCAGGAGATTGCCCAATTAAACCGTGATGTTGAAAGGCTTAACATCGACGTAATGCAACTCGCTGATCAGGTTATTACGGCTAGGGATGAGATCCGTGAAAAGACCCAGATAATTGAACAGCAAACCGAAACAATCAACAAAGTATTTTATGCATTGGGAAATATTAAAGAGCTTACTGATAATAATATACTGGAGAAAACCGGCGGAGTATTGGGAATGGGTAGAACGTTGAAAATACGAAAAGATTTTAACCGCGATTATTTTACCCCTGCCGATCTCAGGGGATTAACCTATATTCCGCTTCATGCCAAAAAAGCGAGGGTAATATCGGTACATCCGCAGGGTTCATTTCATATCTCAGGCAATAAAACTGCCGATACATTATTCATTGATGATGCACAGGAATTCTGGAAAGCGTCGCGTTATCTGCTCGTTGTAATCGATTAGGCATCAAAAAGCAGCCTACTTCCCTTTTTGGTTGTAATTACTTCGCCATTGTCCCAGACCAGGTTACCATTTACAAAAGTTTGGGTAACCTTGTGGTTGAACCTGGTGCCTTCGAAAGGCGACCATCCGCATTTATAAAGTGTGTTTTCTTTTGTAACTGTCCATTCAGCCGATGGATCAACCAACACAAGGTCGGCGTAGTAGCCTTTCCTGATGTATCCCCGTTTTTTTATCCGAAACAGATCGGCTGGGGCATGGCACATTTTCTCAACAATCTTTTCGATACTGAAAACACCACTCCTGCATAATTCGAGCATAGCCACCAACGAATGCTGAACAAGTGGCCCCCCCGACGGAGCTTTGAAATAACTGTTATGTTTTTCTTCAATAGTATGGGGTGCATGGTCGGTTGCAACCACATCGATTTTTCCCGAATTTAAAGCATTTCGAAGAGCTTCCCTGTCGGTTTCCGATTTAATTGACGGGTTCCATTTTATCAGGCTGCCATGGGTTATATAGTCTTTATCGCTGAACCAGAGATGATGAACACAAACTTCGGCTGTTATACGTTTGTCCCTGACGTGGCCTTTGCTGAATAGGTCCATTTCTCTTGCCGACGACAGATGCAGGACATGAAGCCGGGTATTGTATTTGGAAGCAAGTTCTACGGCTTTCGATGATGATTTATAGCAGGCATCGGCACTCCTGATATGGGCGTGCCGCGAAAAGGGAACCTGTTCGCCGTATCTTCCTTTTGCAATAGCAATGTTTTTTTGAATCATGGCTTCGTCTTCACAGTGGGTAGCAACAAGTGTGGGTGCATTACTGAAAATGTTTGCAAGAGTTTCCTCATCATCAACCAACATGTTGCCTGTCGATGATCCCATAAAAACTTTGATGCCACATACTTTTGAGGGATCGGTTTTGAGCACCTCATCAATATTGTCGTTTGTTGCACCCATATAAAATGAATAATTGGCAAGCGAAACCTCCTCAGCCCGTTTATATTTTTCTTCGAGAAGCAATTGGGTAGTTGTCTGGGGCCATGTGTTGGGCATTTCCATAAATGAAGTTACACCTCCTGCCACAGCGGCCATGCTTTCAGTGGTCAGGTCGCCTTTGTGTGTTAGCCCAGGTTCCCTGAAATGAACCTGATCATCAATAATTCCGGGAAGAAGGTATTTATTGGTTGCATCAATCACCGAATCAAATTTCCTGATTTTGGTGGGTGCTATTTCTCCTTCTATGATATCTACAATATATTCATCTTTTATTATGACGTTACCCCGGGTTATTTTCCCTTCATTAATTATGACTGCATTTTTAATACATATTTTCATAACCTTCCATTTGTTATCAAAGTTAAGAAATAATCACAAAAAAGGCCGCTTCGAACGGCCTTCAGATTACCTATTTTGCTTTTGGGTATTTTCTGATAAAACTTCGCAATTTCATTTTTAGCACACCCCACATGGCTTCATTAAAAATTCCGCCACTCATTTTTGAGGTACCCTCTCGTCGATCGGTGAAAATAATAGGCACTTCAACAATATTAAAACCTAATTTATAGGTCGTAAATTTCATTTCTATCTGAAATCCGTAGCCTTTAAGCCTGATGTCATCAAGATCGATTGACTGCAAAACCTCTGTGGTGTAGTATTTAAACCC
>CAZMDP010000263.1:0-4305 GCA_964565015.1 uncultured Prolixibacteraceae bacterium
TGGTTCACAAAACGCCCTGATGAGCAGATCAATCGGTTCGTCGCTGCCATTCCCTAGAAAGATCGATTCGGAAGACACTCCTTTTATTTCGGCAATCCGCGACTTTAATTTTCTTTGCAGCGGATCGGGATAGCGGTTAAACGGTTGGTTGTAGGGGTTCTCGTTTGCATCGAGAAAAACCATTGCCTCACCCGAATATTCATCGCGTGCCGAGGAATAGGGCTTCAAAGTCAGAATATTTTCCCGGAAAAATTGTTTAAGTATCATTTAATATCTAAGTTTGAATTTATTAAAAAATCTTACTATCAATAAAAGTTCATATATTTGATAAATGAGTCCAACCATTTTCAGAAAGAATAATTTCAGGTTTTTCTTTTTCTCCCGCGAAGAAAAAAGAATGCATATACATGTTATTGGACCTGACGGTGAAGCAAAATTCTGGATTGAGCCCAAAATTGAACTTGCCAGATGTATTGGATTTAGTCAAAGTCAAATAAGCTTTTTGATTCAAATAATTAAAGAAAGTGAACATGAAATCAGAAATAATTGGAAAAAGCACTTTGGAAATTGAGGTAACAAACATTTCGGCACATGGTTTTTGGCTTTTAATAGATGATAAGGAATATTTTCTGCCATTTTCGGAATTTCCATGGTTCCGAAATGCGAGAATTAATGAAATCACAGAGGTCAAACTCATAAGTGACCAGCACTTGTATTGGGAAAAACTTGATATTAACCTAACGTTATCCATGATACAAAATCCAAATAAATACCCCCTTATCAGCAAATAAAAATCATTCCCTTATCATACTTGCTTGCAACGAGGGGAAGTTATGGCAATTAGTGATTTACCCTAGTATATTTAAACGTAAGGTAACAGCATTCTTATGTGCCAGCAAGTGTTCAGCATCGGCCAATTTCTCCACAACGGGACCAAGGTTCTTCAATCCTGATGTGGTAATTTCCTGAAAAGTTATCTTTTTCACGAAACTATCCATATTTACACCACTGTGCGAACGTGCCCATCCGTTTGTGGGGAGGGTATGGTTGGTGCCCGATGCATAATCGCCGGCACTTTCGGGAGTGAAATTGCCTAAAAATACCGAACCGGCATTTCTGATCCGTGCAGCCATTTCAGCATAATTATTGGTACAAATGATCAGGTGCTCAGGCGCATACCAATTAATAAGGTCAATTATATCGTTATCGTCCGAAAAAACCAGGATACGGCTGCTTTCCAATGCTTGGGCAGCTATATTGCGCCGGGGCAGTTGCTCCAATTGCCTTGCAACTTCATTCTGTACTTTCTGTAAAATGGTTTCGCCCCTCAAAACCAAAACTACCTGGCTGTCGGAACCATGTTCGGCCTGAGAAAGCAGGTCCGAAGCAATAAACCCGGGCTCAGAGGTTTCGTCGGCAACCACCATAACTTCCGAAGGGCCCGCTGGCATATCGATAGCAACATCGTTAAAACTTACCAATTGTTTGGCAGCCATTACATACTGGTTGCCCGGCCCGAAAATCTTATCAACTTTCGGAGTTACCACACCATAAGCCATTGCGCCGATGGCCTGTACTCCGCCAAGTTTAAAGACCCTGTTAACTCCTGCATGCCATGCTGCAAATAATATTGCAGGGTCAACCGAACCATCTTTAGTAGGGGGTGTGCATAGGATAATCTCTTTACAGCCTGCCAGACGCGCCGGTATGGCCAACATCAGAACGGTTGAAAACAATGGTGCTGAACCACCCGGAATATACAAACCGACCTTATCGATTCCTATAGGTTTTTGCCAGCAAAAAACGCCGGGCATAGTTTCAATTTTTCTTACCTCACAAATTTGACTGGCATGAAACTTTTCGATATTGGCTGAAGCCACACGGATGGCATCTTTCAAATCTTCGGGTAATAATTTCTCCGCATGGTCAAATTCACCAGGAGTAATTTCCCAGTTTTCGATTTTCACCCCATCGAAACGTTCGGTATATTCTTTAAGTGCATCTTCTCCATTTAGCCTGATCCCGTTAAGCAGGGCATTCACTTTTGCATGGAGATCGGACACATCGAACAAAGGCCTCTGAAGAATTTCGGGCCAGATTGATTTTTCAGGTTGATAAAAAGTTTTCATATCATTGGTTTTAGAATATCATTTTCTCGATAGGAATAACCAGAATGCCTTCAGCACCAGCTTTTTTCAATTTGCCGATTATCTCCCAGAAATCGTTTTCATCGATAACCGAGTGAACCGAACTCCACCCTTTTTCGGCCAAAGGCATTACAGTTGGGCTTTTCATGCCTGGGAGTATTGATGAAATTTCAGATATGCGGTCATCGGGCGCATTCAGTAAAATGTATTTTTTACCTTCAGCTCGTTGCACCGATTCCATTCTGAAAATTAACTCATCAAGAATGGATTGTTTTACCGTCGAAAGTTGCCTGTTTTTAATCATGACGGCTTCAGAAGTAATTGCTATTTCAACTTCTTTCAACCGATTGGTTACCAGTGTTGACCCCGAACTTACAATATCGAAAATTGCATCGGAAAGGCCAATACCCGGCGATATTTCCACCGAACCGTTTATGACATGGATTTCAGCTTTAACACTATGTTTTTCGAGCCAGGTGTTGAGGATTGCAGGATAGGATGTTGCAATTTTTTTACCTTCGAACCATTTAGGGCCTGGATAATCGATTTGCTGGGGAATGGCAAGCGATAACCGGCAACGGCTGAAACCAAGCCTTTTCGCAATATCAACCGGTTCGTTCTTTTCGAGCACCTCGTTTTCGCCTACAATTCCCACGTCGGCGGCGCCGTAGGCTACTGTCTGTGGTATGTCATCATCGCGAAGGTACAGAACTTCGAGCGGAAAGTTCTTTGCCGGTGACACCAGGTTCCGGCTACCAATTACAAGGTGGATCCCTGCCTCCTCCATCAATTTTAAGGATCCTTCATTCAATCGGCCTTTGGTCTGAATGGCCATACGTAATTTTTCCATGCACAAACTAAAAATTAAAAAGGCCTACCGTTTCTGGTAAGCCTTCATGATTTAAATATCTTTTTCACAACAGACATGACATTAACGGCCTACCAATCGGTTAGGTAATGATGACCATGATGATGTCTGTTTAATATTTTCATTTTTGTAATTGTTTTGTGCAAGTATAGTAATAAATTGAAAGCAATAATTGCAATCAAGTTTTAAATCGCGAATATTTTATGAACATCTAATAAAAAATTAATACATCACGAGTTTAAACAAAAAAGGGTCACGATCTGAATATCGTAACCCTTTGGACGTGGGAACAACTGGATTCGAACCAGTGACCCCCTGCTTGTAAGGCAGGTGCTCTGAACCAGCTGAGCTATGCTCCCATTACTTTTAGAACCTTTTAAAAATCTTTATACCTATTACACCGGTGCTCTGAACCCCCCGATTTAATCGGGGGAGCTATGCTCCCATTACTTTTAGAACCTTTTAAAAATCTTTATACCTATTACACCGGTGCTCTGAACCCCCCGATTTAATCGGGGGAGCTATGCTCCCAATAGTTTTAGAACCTTTTAAAAATCTTTGTACCTATCACACTGGTGCTCTGAAACCCCCGATTTAATCGGGGGAGCTATGCTCCCAATATTACAAGTGAACGTTGCTCCGAAAAGCGGTGCAAATATAAACCCTAATTTCAGTTCTGCAAAAAATTATCAAAAAAACTTTACAAAATTTCGCCCACAACAAAAGTGCTTCCTCCAACAAATATAAAATCATCGGCTCCGGCTTCAGACTTTGCAGCCTCAAAAGCTTCACCAACAGTTGAATACGCCTCTCCTTTCAAGCCAAATTCATTGGCAATTTGCTTAAGAAGGTTTTGGTTCATTGCGCGTGGGATATCGGCCTTACAAAAATAATATCGGGCATTGCGGGGCATCAGGTCAAGTACTTTTGAAGGATCTTTATCTGAAACTACCCCAAAAACAATATGCAGGTTATGGTAGGGTGTTTGTCTGATTTGTTCGGTAACCATGCGGATTCCGTCTTCGTTATGCCCTGTGTCGCATACAATCCGGGGATTTGCACCGATAACCTGCCAGCGGCCCTGCAGGCCGGTAAGTTGTCTTACAGCACACAAACCATCATAAATGGCATCATCGTTTATATTCCAACCATTTTCACGCAACAAATCAACAGTTTTTAATACTGCCGGAATGTTAAGGCGTTGATATATTCCGGGCAGATCAATTTTTAAATTGTGATAAACAGGTTTTTCATTTCTATATAAATTAAATACCTGATTCCCATCTAAAT
>CAZMDP010000264.1:0-4297 GCA_964565015.1 uncultured Prolixibacteraceae bacterium
GCCCTCGACGAAGCCATAGCCCTGCCAACCGATTTTTCGGCACGTATTGCCCGGAATACCCAGCTTTATCTGCAGATGGAAACCGAAATCTGTCGCTCGGTCGATCCGTGGGCAGGTTCGTATTATGTAGAAGCCCTAACCCACGAAATTGCGCATAAAGCTTGGGCTTTAATTGAAGAGGTTGAAAAACTCGGCGGTATGGCCAAAGCCATCGAAACCGGAATACCCAAAATGCGTATCGAAGAAGCGGCAGCGCGTACCCAGGGCAAAATCGACAGCGGAACACAAACCATTGTTGGGGTAAATAAATATCGGCTCGAAAAGGAAGACCCGATCGATATTCTCGAAATTGACAACACTGCTGTAAGGCTTGCCCAGATTGAAAGACTGAAGAAACTGCGTGCTGAGCGTAACGAGTCGGAGGTACAGGCTGCATTGGCTGCCATTACCGAGTGTGCTGCCACCGGAAAGGGGAACTTGCTCGAACTGGCAATCGATGCGGCAAAAAAACGCGCATCGCTTGGCGAAATTTCGGATGCCTGCGAAAAAGTAGCAGGACGTTATAAAGCTGTAATCAGAACCATTGAAGGCGTGTATAAATCAGAAGCACAAGGAAAATCAGAATTTGCCGAAGCTCAGGAGCTTGCCCGCAAATTCGCCGAACTGGAAGGCCGTCAGCCGCGTATCATGATTGCCAAAATGGGGCAGGATGGACACGATCGTGGTGCTAAAGTAGTTGCCACAGGCTATGCCGATTTAGGTTTCGACGTGGATATGGGCCCATTGTTCCAGACACCCGAGGAAGCAGCCAAACAGGCCGTTGAGAACGATGTGCACGTACTTGGCGTCTCGTCGCTGGCTGCAGGCCATAAAACCCTGGTGCCTGCCGTAATCGAAGAACTGAAAAAACTGGGGCGTGAGGACATTATGGTAATCGTGGGTGGGGTTATTCCACCGCAAGACTACCAATATCTTTACGATGCTGGCGCTGTGGCCATTTTTGGCCCGGGAACCAGTGTTGCCGCTGCCGGTAAGAAAATCCTTGAGATTTTACTGGCAACCCACGAGGATTAAATCATTTCAATAAAAACGAAAAGATAAACCGGAAGTGTGTTTCTTCCGGTTTTTTTATTTGTGAACATTAGCCTTTTCTTACTATATTTACGCCAAACGGTCAAAACTGTAATACTTTGAAAATATGGAAAGACGTAGTTTTATCAAAAATGCAACCTTAGGGTCGGTTGTATTAACCGTTCCATTTTACGTTCCTTCGCTTTCCGACGAGAGAAAGATTAAAATTGGACTGATTGGAGCCGGTTGGTATGGAATGGTAGTTACCAAAGCCGCCCTTAAAGTTGGCGGGGTTGATGTAATAGGGATTTGTGACGTTGATTCCGAACATCTGAACAACAGCGCCGACGAGGTGGCAAAAATACAGGGAACCAGGCCGAAAACATTTAAATATTATCAGGAGCTCCTCGATATGAAAGGTTTGGAAGCCGTAATAATTGGTACCCCACCTCAGTGGCATGCCCTGCAATTTATTGCAGCTTGCGAGAAAGGCCTCGATATTTTCTGCGAAAAACCCTTGTCGTACGATATCCGCGAAGGATTGGCAATGGTAGAGGCAGCGAAAAAGGCCGGAAATATTGTTCAGGTTGGTTTCCAGCGGCGCCAGAGCAATGCATTCCGCAAAGTAAAAGAGCTCATCGGTAAAGGCGATTTGGGCGAAGTACACCAGATTACCGCACAAATCCATTATGTGCCGGTTATGCTCGACACAACTATTCAGCCACCCCCGCCCTCGCTCGATTGGGACGAGTGGTGCGGACCGGCGCCCATGCTCGATTACCGTCCGAACATTGCCCACCGTGCATGGCGCCTCGAAAAAGAATACGGAAATGGCCACCTGGTCGATTGGGGCATCCACCATATCGATACCATCCGGTTTATTATGGACGAAACCATGCCTTCCGAATTTTATACCAAAGGGGGAATATTCCAGCTAAAAGGGAAAATTACCACACCCGATACGCTTACTGCAAATATGGCTTTTGCGAAAGCGCCTGTGGTTTGGCAGCACCGCATGTGGGGCCCCGGCGATCATAACCGTGATCTGAACAACGGAATTTTCTTTCACGGTGAAAAAACTACGGCATTTGTGGCCGACACCAAAATGATCCTGTTCCACGGTGGAAAAGAAGGAAAAACCGAAGAGTTACCGATTCCTACCGATGGTATGCAGGAAAAACATGTGGAGAATTTTCTCAATGCAATAAGAAAAAAAGATCAACGGCTGATCGACAGTACGCCCGAAGATGCATTTATGTCGTCGGCCACAGTACAATTGGCCATGATCTCGCACTACACCAATTCGCTCGTAAAATGGGACAAAACACGCAATGAGGTTATCGGCAATACTGAAGCGTCGAAGCTAATGAAACGCGAGTACCGCAGCAAATACCGGCATCCGTGGAAAGGATAAAACAATAAATGCAGCAAACAATCGTGAAAAATTCTTAATCCTTTATGGATTATTCAGATTCAGGCACTATCTTGCATACCTTAACCATTTGTGAAACAACGTAAAAAAATAACCATAAATCAGATCAACTATGGCAGCAAACAGTATAGCTAAACTTTACTCAACAGCGTTTGAGAAAAACTGGAACAATACCGTTTTTTCCGATTTCGATGGAGGCGACTTTACTTTTGCCGAAGTGGCTACCATGATTAAATCGCTGCACCTGTTTTACCAGGTTTCGGGTATCCGGAAAGGAGACAAGATTGCCGTACTAGGCCGGAATTCGGCAAGGTGGGGGACCATTTTTCTTTCGGCCATCACTTCGGGGGCGGTTATCGTGCCGGTTTTGCCCGATTTCAATGTAAAGGATACCAATCATATCCTGAACCATTCGGAATCGAAAATCGTCTTTGTATCGAAAACCCTGGTCGATAAAATATTTCCCGAAGAGGTTGAAGGTTTAGAGACAATAATCATACTCGAAGATTTTACGGTTCACCAGTCGTCCGACGAAAGTGCTGCATTTAAACTGGCCGATGCATTTGATTATTATAAAAAGAACCCTCTGAAACCATCGGAACTCAATTTCTTTGAATGGGATAGAGAAGATTGTTGCGTGATCTCTTACACATCGGGCACATCTGGCTTTACAAAAGGGGTTATGATACCTGAGCGCAGCCTGGTGTCGAATATTGTATATGCTCAGGAACACATGCCCTTGCAACCCGGGCATAAAATAGTGTCGTTTCTGCCAATGGCCCATGTTTATGGTTTGCTGTTCGAGTTTTTATTCCCGGTTACCTTAGGCTGCCATATTACTTTCCTGGCCAAAATGCCTACGCCACAGGTGATTACACAAGCTTTCGGTAAAATACAGCCGCACCTTATCCTATCGGTTCCGCTTATTATTGAAAAGATCTACAAGAAGCGGATACTTCCTACAATTGAAAAACCAATTATGAAGGTATTGCTTGCCACACCAGGGGTTTCTTCCCTGATACTTAAAAAGGTAAGGGCTAAGCTGGTAGAAACGTTTGGAGGCCGGTTCTTCGAAATCGTAATCGGGGGAGCGCCTTTGAGCGCCGATGTTGAGAAGTTCTTCAAACGTATAAAGTTCCCGTTTACCATTGGCTACGGTATGACCGAATGTGGCCCGCTGATCAGTTACGAAGCATGGGATAAAACCATGACATCGTCAGCCGGACGACTGGTTGACAGGATGGAAGTCCGCATCGACTCGGAAGACCCATATAATGTGGTGGGCGAAATTCAGGTAAGGGGCGAAAACGTAATGCTCGGATACTACAAAAACGAACAGGCTACCAAAGAATCGTTTACCGAAGATGGCTGGCTGAAAACCGGAGACCTTGGGGTTATCGATGCCAATAACTTTATTTATATACGTGGACGGTCGAAAAATATGATCCTTGGGCCATCGGGGCAAAATATTTATCCGGAAGAAATAGAGGCCAAACTGGCTAACCTGCCCTATGTGGCCGAATGTGTCGTAGTTGACCGTAACCACAAACTTGTGGCCCTCGTTTATCCCGACAAGGAAGCCATGAAGGCCGACAATATTGAAGATTCGCAACTTGCGTACATAATGGCCGAAAACCTTAGAAAACTCAACCACGAGTTGCCGAAATACGAAAATGTTTCGGAAATTAAGCTGGTCGACCAGGAATTTGAAAAAACACCTAAAAAGAATATTAAACGCTTTAAGTATATGTAAAAAAAGAGATCGCCTGAAATATTTCAGGCGATCTCTTTTTC
>CAZMDP010000265.1:0-4289 GCA_964565015.1 uncultured Prolixibacteraceae bacterium
GAATGTTGGAATCAGGGTTCAGATATTGCAGGGTTCTGAATTCGGGGCTGCAGTATTCGTTGAAAGACACACAACTGCGACTAATGTCAACGGACTTGTTACGCTCGAAATAGGAGGAGGTACTCCTGTACTGGGCACTTTAGCAGGCATCAACTGGTCTGCCGGCCCTTATTTTCTGAAAACTGAAATTGACCCTGCTGGCGGAACAAACTACAGTATTATTGGAACCACCCAGTTATTAAGCGTTCCATATGCTTTGCAGGCAAAAAGTGTTACTTCAGAAGCCGACCCGGTATTTACGGCATCTCCTGCTTCAGGTATTACCGGTTCAAATATCACCAATTGGAACAGTGCCTTTAGCTGGGGTAATCATGCCGGGCTTTACAGGCCTGCTACATGGCTGCCTTCATGGGCTAATATAACAGCCAAGCCCACTGAGTTTCCACCCTCGGCACACGCTCATTCCGCGGCAGATATAACAAGCGGCACTTTTGATGCAGCTCGCATTCCCCTTCTTGATATAAGCACTAAAACCACGGGAACACTTTCTGCAGCAAGAGGAGGTACTGGCTTGACATCGTTCACAACAGGTAATTATTTCCGTGCTTCGGGTACAACATCGCTTGAACAGCGCACACCGGCACAAGTGCTGACCGACATAGGAGCAGCGGCAGCTTCCCACGCACACGGCAATATTACAAGCACCGGCAGCATAGGATCAACCGCAGGCAGAATAGTTACAACCGGAGCAAATGGGTCTTTGCAGGCTATGGCAGGTACTGCCACTGGCCAATTGCTTTATTGGAATGGAACTGAATGGGTAAATGTGCCGCCGGGTAACTCTGGTCAGGTTTTAACCCTTGTTAATGGCATACCTACATGGACAGGTACTTCAGCTGGTTCAACAGACGTAGTTAGTCCGGCCACTGGTAAAATCTGGATGGACCGAAACATAGGCGCTACACAGGTGGCAACCAGCAGCAACGATGCCAACTCATACGGACATTTATACCAATGGGGACGCACCAACGACTATCACCAGTTAAGAACCTCCGGCACAACAACTACACTTAGCAATGTTAACGTTCCCAGTCATGGCAATTTTATTATTGTAAATGCAAGCCCTTATGACTGGCGCAATCCCCAGAACGATAACCTCTGGCAGGGTGTAAGCGGCTTAAATAATCCCTGCCCCACCGGATATCGTCTGCCAACTGAATCGGAATGGAATGCAGAACGGTCGAGCTGGAGCAGCAGCAACGCTGCCGGCGCCTTTGCTTCACCGCTTAAATTGCCCGCAGCAGGATATCGCGACAACAGAGAGGGGTTGATCAGCCTTGTGGGGACCAGCGGCATGTACTGGAGCAGTACCGTTAGCGGCACCTATTCCCGCAGCTTGTTAATAAACAGCAACAATGCTGTAACGGGTAGCAACAACCGTGCTAACGGACTTTCTGTTCGTTGTCTCAAGGATTGAAATTTTAATATTTTAACACATTAACTCACTGTCTTGCAGGGCAGGGAGTTATTAAAAATTCCGTTAAGCAGGATCGAACATTTTTGAAAACCAATTCACGAAAACCGTACGCCAAGAGAAGCAATGCCAACCAGAACAGCCATTACCGGGCAAACGGAAACACTTTACCTTACCTTTGGTAAAAGGCATTCAGGCTTATTCCTCCTAACTTAAGGATTGGGGGGTGCACTTGTATTTTTTAATAATTCTTTTTGAAACATGTAATCTGCAAGAAAATAAATTCAAAATGAAAAAATTAATCATTGGCAATTTTATAATGCTTGTTTCTATTTTGGTGTATTCTCAAAATTCTATTTATGGTTTATTTACTAATTTCTCAAACCAAAAAATTATATTACATGGTTTTAATGGTTTCCAAACTTATGTCATTGACAGTGTAAAAACCAATGAAAAGGGCGAATTTAAACTTTCGTACAATAAAAATGATTATGGCATGGGGTACTTATCTGCTCAGGGTAGTATGCCTTTTTTTGTTATTTTGAGTGGCGAAACAATTAAAATTGAAGGCGAAACTTTCACAATAGCTGATTCCATAAAAATAGTTGAAGGAAAAGAAAATCAGATTTTTGAGCAATATGCATCTGAACATCCGAGAAGGGAACGTACGTTAAGTGCATGGATATATTTAGAAAAGATTTATTCCCTCGATTCGCTGTTTTCTTTTCAGGAATTGCCAAAACAGGAAATAGCCAGAGAAAAAAAACGCATAATGGAAGAAGACAGTCTTTTCTTAAAAGGCTTACCTGAAAATTCATATATTAGCTATTATTTGCCACTTCGTAAATTAGTGAGTTCGGTTTCCGTAATTGCACAATATAGAACCGAAGAAATACCTGCAGCCATTGGTTCATTTCGAAATATAAATTACAGGGATAATCGATTGATGAAAAGTGGTTTGCTGGCTGATATAATTGAAAGCCATTTCTGGTTAATAGAAAACAGTGGCCATTCATTAGATTCAGTATACATTGAAATGAAAAATTCTATTGACATTTTAATTGAAAACCTGTTACCTGACGAGCAAATATTGAACGGAATAACAGAATACTTATTCAAATTACTTGAAAAACGCAGCCTTTTCAATGCATCAGAATATCTGGCAATAAAATTACTTGATGAAAAGAGTTGTACGCTTAATGCGGATTTTACAGCTCAATTAGAAAGCTACCGGGCTATGAAAAGGGAAACATAGCACCCGATTTTAATTTCAGTAACGATATAATTGCACCCGGTTATGAAATTACAAAACAGCCAAAAAAACTTTCTGATATAAAAAGCAATTTCATTTTGGTGGTTTTTGGTGCAAGTTGGTGTCCGCAATGCCCGCAAGAACTTTCAACAATTTCAGCTTATTACAAAAAATGGCATGAACAAAGTGTTGAAGTAGTTTTCGTATCGCTTGACGAAGACGAAAAAATATTTAAAAATTTTACAGTATTCTTTCCATTTATAAGTATTTGCGATTACCAAAAATGGGAAAGCCCAATTGTAAAAAAATATCATGTATTTGCTACGCCAACTTTTTATTTGCTCGATAGTAACCGAAAGATTTTGCTTCGACCGAATTCAGTAAGTCAATTAAATTCCTGGATAGATTGGTATCTGGTGCAAGGCAATAAATAATGTATAAGTCAAGACTACATCATACAGGCAGACATTTATAACCTATAGGCGAAGCGTTTTCTGAGGTATATAATCCCGGAATAATCCAAAATACAGCTGGAATTCGTGATACTCTTGTGCCCCGAAGTATTCGGTGCCCCGGTGTATCAGAATGTAAAGCAAGTGGATAAGGTATCAGTCGCACAACGGAATAGTCGGGTCAGAGAGTATTTTGGCTGTATGAAAAGCGATCTTCCGGCTATAGAGTTCTGATATTTACTACTCCCCAACAATTTTGATAAGCCGTCCCGCTTCTACCCTATCTGTAAGTTCCAGATTATTGAGTAAAGCCATCTCTTTTAACATTGCCTGTGGAACGTTAAGGTCGCGGAAAGCCTCGCTGAGTGTTCCCGATCGTTTTATTTGCCTCACCTGCACCCTTTGAGGTTTTACGTTAATCTTTGCCTGATCGGTCAACCGCGAAAAATTGGTCATCGTGTTTACAAACTGTGTCTGGTACCCGGCAAAATCCTTTTCATCGGAAACCCCGTGAAACACATAATACTTTCCATTATCGTCGATAAAGTAGGACAAGACCTGTAAATTCTGCGTTTGACCGGTATTTTGGTTCTGTGTGGCCAGGCCCGATGAAACGGCAATGGCCGGCATTCCGTTAACGGTAACCCTGCGGGTATCGGTCACATTTAATTTAAGTTGCGCCAGGGCATTCTGGGCAGCCTGATCGAGCGAATTACCAGTGGCAAGCGAAAAAATAATCAATGCTTTACCGTCGGCTGGGGCAATACTAACCTGAAACGGCGAATTCTCGAGTTTCCATTGTGCTGGAAACGAGAACCTGAACCTGAGTTCGGGGTGATAAAAAACGTTCCCTTCAACATATCCCTGCCGTGGGTCTTCACCATATACCATTCCATCGATCATTTGCAGGTAACTTTCGGTATTGACCTTCCACTCCCTTTGTCCCAATTTTTCCTGCCACAAACCGGCATCGCGCTTTACGGCATTATACCTGTCGCCCGGATCGGGGTGGGTCGAAAGGAAGGTAGGTACCCCACCCTGGTGGCTATCCATGGTCATTTTTTGGAGAACCTGGTAAAAGTCGGCCATTTTAAAGGCATCGTAATTCACC
>CAZMDP010000266.1:0-2940 GCA_964565015.1 uncultured Prolixibacteraceae bacterium
CCTTGATTTCAACCATGTTTTTGTGGTGTACCCGCCGGGCGCCAAAGCTCCCGGTGAGATGAGAGATAATGAGTTTACCGGCATAAGGCCGCACGAGGTAAGCAAACTGCTCACATCAGCATATCGCCATTGCCTTGAAAAACTGGTTGTCTGGCAACCGGTTACGTTCCGCAACCAATCGTCGTGGTTCCTGCACAAATGCCTCAGGGCCATCGACCAGAATACCCTGATCAGCAAACTCACCACCGAAGATTATGCCGGGAAAAATGAGATAATGGTGCCGCCCGACAAATTGTTGCTTTACTACCGCGACTATCCCGAAATCATCCGCAATACCGAACGAATCTTTGAGCAGTGCTCCATTGGTTTTGATTTCAGTACCATAAAAAACCGGAAAACCTTCAGCCAGTCGGCCTACGACGACAGGCTGCTGCTCGAAAAGCTGGCGCTCGACGGTATGGCTTATCGGTACGGGAAGAACAATCCTGTTGCCCGCGAAAGGATCAGGCACGAGTTGTCGATCATCGACAAACTGGGGTTTTCTTCCTATTTTCTGATTACATGGGACATTATCAGGTACAGTATGTCGCGGGGGTTTTACCATGTGGGCCGGGGCAGCGGCGCCAACAGTATTGTGGCCTATTGCCTGCGCATTACCGATGTTGACCCCATACAGCTTAACCTCTATTTTGAACGGTTCCTGAACCCAAAACGCACCAGCCCGCCCGATTTTGACATCGACTATTCGTGGAAAGACCGCGACGAAGTGCAGGATTATATCTTCAAACGCTATGGTAAAGAACATACTGCCCTGCTGGGCGCTATGTCAACCTTCCGCGACCGTTCCATTGTCAGGGAGCTTGGAAAAGTTTTCGGGTTGCCCAAAGCCGAAATCGACCTGATGGTGGATGATCCCTCCAACGTTCTGAATCAGAACAATACAGCAAAAATGATTGATTCGCTGGCCACACAGATGATGGATTTTCCCAACCTGCGCACCATTCATGCCGGGGGTATCCTCATTTCGGAAGAACCGATTACCTGCTATACCGCACTCGACCTGCCTCCCAAAAACCTCCCCACCACCCAGTGGGATATGTATGTTGCCGAAGAACTGGGGTTCGAGAAACTCGATATCCTCTCGCAGCGGGGCATCGGGCATATCAAAGAAGCGGTGGAGATTGTTCAGGAAAACCGTAATGTTAAAGTGGACATACATCGGGTAAACGACTTTTTCGGCGACAGCCAGGTAAAAAAGCAGCTCAAATCGGGCGAAACCATCGGCTGTTTTTATATTGAAAGTCCTGCCATGCGCGGGCTACTGAAAAAACTGCGGTGCGACAACTATCTTACACTGGTGGCCGCCAGTTCCATCATCAGACCGGGCGTTTCGCGGTCGGGAATGATGAAGGAGTACATCGTCCGTTTCAATAACCCCGAAAAAGCCACCTACATCCACCCGGTTATGAAAGAACAACTGGAAGAAACCTTTGGGGTAATGGTTTACCAGGAGGATGTGATCAAGGTGGCGCACCACTTTGCCGGCCTCGACCTGGCCGAAGCCGACGTGCTGCGACGCGCCATGAGCGGCAAATACCGGTCGAAGGCTGAGTTTAAGCGCATCGAAGAAAAGTATTTCGACAACTGCCGCCGGTTTGGTTACCCCGATGCCATTAGCCGCGAAGTGTGGCGCCAGATCGAATCGTTTGCAGGCTACTCCTTCTCGAAGGCCCATTCGGCTTCGTACGCCGTGGAGAGTTTTCAGAGCCTCTACCTGAAGGCACACTTTCCGCTCGAGTTTATGACCGCCGTCATCAACAACTACGGCGGTTTTTACCAGGCATGGGTCTATCTGAACGAAGCCAAACGACAGGGCGCCGACATTCAGTTGCCTTGCATCAACTACAGCCGTTCGGTAACGCGCATCATCGGCAAAACCATTTACATCGGGTTTATCCATATCCTGAACATCGAATCGGGGACCATCGAAAATATCCTTGCGGAAAGGGACTGCCGGGGCAACTTCCGGTCGCTGGCCGATTTTATCGACCGTGTACCCATCACCAAAGAGCAACTCATTATCCTCATCAGGGTTGGGGCATTCAGGTTTACCGGAAAGAGCAAAGCCGCCATGCTGTGGGAAATGCATGCCTGCCTGCGGAAACCGGCACACAACGGAAAACCGGCAGCCATATTCGGCATACAGGCCCGGAATTACCAATTGCCCGAGTTACACGACTCGCCCCTCGAATGTGCATACGACGAATTTGAACTGCTTGGGTTTCCTGTTAGTGTAAGTCATTTCGATATGTTGCAAACTTCGTTCAGGGGCGAAATTATGGCGCGCGACCTTCTTAAGTATGAGGGGAAAAAGGTAAAAATGTTAGGTAAATTTGTTGTCCGGAAGTATGTACAGACCATAAAAAAAGAGCTGATGCACTTCGGAACTTTTATCGATGCCGAAGGCGAATTTTTCGATACGGTACATTTTCCGCAATCGCTGAAAGAGAACCCGTTCAGGGGCGATGGTATGTACCTGATTCTGGGGAAAGTAGTGGTCGAGTTCGGCTTTCCGTCGATCGAAGTGGAGCGCATGGCCAAACTTCCGTATAAACCCAACCCCAGGGCTTAGAAGCATAAGTTATGATGTATTATGATGTCGGGAGAATTTTATTCCACAAAAAAAGGATTAAATTGTAAATCAACAATTTAACCCTTTATCATGTCGGGGTGACTGGACTCGAACCAGCGGCCTCGTCGTCCCGAACGACGCGCGCTACCAACTGCGCTACACCCCGTATATTTTATTTTTTAAAGAACCAACAGCCTCGTCGTCCCGAATCCCGATCAAATCGGGACGCGCTACCATCCCGATGGGATCGGGGGCGCTACACCCCGTATATTTTATTTTTTAAAGAACCAACAGCCTCGTCGTCCCGA
>CAZMDP010000266.1:3040-4287 GCA_964565015.1 uncultured Prolixibacteraceae bacterium
ATCCCGATGATAATTTACCATGCTGATTTGGCGGCACAAATTTAATATTTTCGTTTAATCCATACTTTATGGCCTGGTAAAAATTCCAAAAACTTCAAAAAACCCGCTCTACCGTAAATTGAAGGCTATGTGGAACATTACAGAATTGCTTGCTGAAATACAATTTCGCTTATCCCGGCAACCTGATCGCCATCTGTATAAATCCTAATGGTAAGCTTGCCGTCGTTTACTTTGACAATCCTTTCCGAAGTCCACACCAGATCACCCGCATCGCGCCTGAAAGTACCTGCATTGACTCCCTCGAATTCGATTTTTTGCCACGATGGCAGAGTCTGATCCCCTACCAAAGCCCTGATCCGGTATGCCCCACTTCTCACATTAATTTCGAACTCATAATAATCCTTAGGATTGGTACATTGCCCTGGTTGTCCTGCAAAAAGGGTTTTTCTGAGGCGTGCATTTCCCGTCCGGCGGCCCGAAACGTATTCTACCTTATCGGCAGTATTCCATTTTCCTAAGTTCCAACCTGTTCCATGATACTCTTCAAAACCGGAAATATTTTTTGCATTTCCATACATTTGATCAGGACGTCCTAAATAAATCTGTCCTTTGGTAAAAGAATTTGAAAATACCGGCTGACGACCGAAATAAAGGTTTAGCAATTGCGGGTAAAAATTTACAGCATTATGATGCCTGGTTTCATAAGAAGGTACAGTATCTGACCTGACTATCCCAATCCTGAAATGGTTCCAGTTACCATTCCCCCATGCATAACCGATCCCCTCCCCTTTTAATATCCTCTGGTTTCTCTTCAACATTAAGCCCCGGTTGTGAAGGTGTTCGTAGATGTAGTAAATATCGGGTGAACTTTCGCTTTGGATACACACAATGGCTTGTGGCTCTGTAGTTCCGGGGATCCTGGTCTCGAACCAGACCACCCTGCCATTCTCCATGGCAATCACCATATGTTTATCCATCGATCGTGTATCGCGCATATCGATACCTACACCTGCATATGATCTTTCGGAACCTTTTTCATCGGTTTTACCCTGTTGGTACGAAAACATATATGTATCCTCGAGCGTACGCCATAAAAAACCTTGTGTAAAACTTACCGGAAACGAAAATTGAAGTTCATCGATCAATGGTAAATTTGCAGGTGCAAGGGCCAACAGCACATCTTTCCTGAGTAACCCGTGTACTTTGCTGTTGCCCGAAATTGACTGCACTGCTTTATTATCGGCTAT
>CAZMDP010000267.1:0-4279 GCA_964565015.1 uncultured Prolixibacteraceae bacterium
AAATACTTCCGGCCTGTCCGTTTCGATAGGTCCGGTTATTGTAATTGTCGAGAACCTGAACCTCGTATATACCTTGTAAAAACACACCACTGTTTCCCCTGCCCTGGCTTTCGCCCTTAACCTCAGATGGCGCTCTCCATTCGATATGTAACTGGAAATTTTTGCATTCCCTTTTCGTTTTTATTGCGCCTGTACGGGGCACTACGGTCATTACGCCATTTTCTACCTTCCATCCGGGCTTTCCTCCATCACGTTCGCTAACCCATTCGCTTTCGAGGTTCGTTCCATCGAACAGGATGATTGCATCGGAAGGTGCATCTCCATATTTTTGTCCGGGATTAATTATGCGGACTTCGGGTTCCCATATCTCCGTCATTTCGGGTTTCATTTCCATGGTGGGTTTTTGTTGTGCATAAGCAAAGGCCACGCCCGAAACCAGAATAATTAAAACAATTCTTTTCATGGTAACATTAAATTTAAGATTCATGTTTTTTGATTTATAGTGCAAGTTCTTTAATGATTCCTTCAATCTTCTCATCAGCAGCTTTTTCAGCAGAATCAAATTCCTCATAGGAATTCAATTCGCCTTTAACTTCGAAATAAAACTTGATTTTGGGTTCCGTTCCTGAAGGTCTTACCGAAATTTTAGTACCACCCTTTGTAATAAACTGGAGCACATTCGAAGTAGTTTTCTGGTCGATTGCGGATACTTGTCCTGTAATCATATTGTACTGTTTCAGAACCTCATAATCTTTCACAATTTCTACAGGCGAACCACCCAAAGATTTTGGAGGATTGTTCCGAAAATCAGACATCATTTGCTGAATTTCGGCAGCTCCCGATTGACCTTTTCGGGTTATAGAAATGGTTTTTTCTTTGGAGAAGCCATATTCTTTGTAAATGTCGAGTAAAAGCTCAAATAATGTTTTTCCCATGTTTTTCGCCCATGCAACAATTTCGGCCATCATGGCAATAGAGGTTACCGCGTCTTTGTCGCGTACAAAGTCGGCCGGAAGGAATCCAAAACTTTCTTCACCCCCTCCAATGTATTTTTTAACCCCTTCGTTTTCACGGATTATTTCGGCAATATACTTGAATCCGGTGTAAACGTCATAGTATTCAATCTGGTTCCGCTTTGCTATTTCGGCAATTAATTCGGTTGAAACTATTGTTTTTACAATAAACTCATTGCCTTTCAGGGTGCCATTTTCCCTCATTTTCGTAATAATGTAATAAATAAAAAGCAAAGCAGTTTGATTGCCGTTAACAATAACAAATTCACCTTTCAGGTTACGGGTAGCAACCCCGAGGCGGTCGGCATCAGGGTCAGTAGCCATAACCACTTCGGCATCAACTTCAACAGCTTTTTCAATGGCCATCTTCATAGCCGCTGGTTCCTCCGGATTTGGGGAAACTACTGTGGGGAAATTCCCGCTTACCACATCCTGTTCGGGTACCGAAATAATATTTTGGAAGCCATAAGCTCTTAATGCCATTGGAACCAATTTTACACCCGTTCCATGTATCGGGGTGTAAACAATTTTCATATCGCTGTACTTTTTCACCAGGTCGGGGGAAAGCGAAGTAGCCTTAACCTGTTCAATAAATTTTAGGTCGGTCTCTTCGCCCAATGGAACGATAAGTTCGGCAGGCCCGTCGAATAGTATGTTTTCATGTTTCATGCTCCTTACTTCATCAATAACAGCCTCATCGTGTGGTGCAACCAATTGTGCGCCGTCGTTCCAGTAAGCTTTATAGCCATTGTATTCGGGCGGATTATGCGAAGCGGTAAGTATTATTCCGCTCTGACATCCATATTCACGAATGGCAAACGACATTTCGGGTGTAGGCCGCAAATCGTCGAACAACAATGCCTTTATTCCATTTGCGGCAAAAATCCCGGCACAAATTTCTGCATACAAGCGGCTGTTGTTTCGGCAGTCGTGCCCGATAACAACTTTTATTTCAGGAAGACCGGCGAAACATTTTTTCAGATAATTACTCAAACCTTGAGTTGCGGCACCTACGGTATATTTGTTCATACGATTGGTACCCGATCCCATTATACCCCGAAGTCCACCGGTTCCAAACTCAAGGTCTTTGTAAAACGAATCAATCAGTTCTGTTTTATCATCGCTATCAAGCATTCGCTGAACGTCGTCGCGTGTTGCCTGATCGTAGAAAGGATTTAACCATAACCTGGCCCTTTCTTCCACCAATTTTAGTAATTCGCTGCTCATATCTTACTATTTAGAATTTTTTGAATGCACACTTTTAAACTATCCCTCCAGTAAGGGATTTCAATTCCATACGTCGATTTAATCTTCGCTTTATTAAGGACCGAATACGACGGCCGTTTGGCTAAGGTAGGAAAATCTTTTGATTCGATAGGTTTTACCCGGCACGAAATATTGGCAATCTGATGAATGGCCACCGCAAAGTCGAACCAACTGCAAACCCCTTCGTTACTGAAATGGTAAATTCCGGGAACCCATTTACCGTTGAAAGTTGACTGCCTGATGATTTCGATGATGACCGCTGCAAGGTCATATGCATAAGTTGGCGTGCCGATTTGATCAAATACGACACTTAATTCTTCCCTTTCACTACCAAGGCGTAACATGGTTTTCACGAAGTTGTTGCCGTAAGTGGAATACAACCATGATGTCCTGATTATTAAGGAATCATGGTTATTCTCGACCACTTTGGTTTCGCCTTTGAATTTGGAGGCTCCATAAACACTTTGCGGATTAGGAGTATTCTCTTCATTGTAGGGAATAGACGATTCGCCATCAAAAACATAATCGGTAGATATGTGGATGAATTTTGCATTGTATTTTCGGCACATATCTGCCAAAAAAGCCGGTGCTTCACTGTTTAAAAGATACGCTGCAGCATGATTATTTTCCGCCTGATCGACTGCGGTATAGGCTGCGCAATTAATTACAAATCCGGGGCTGAAATCGGCCATGAAATTTTCGAATGAAGCAAAGTCGGTTAAATCAAGGGAATCAACATCAGTAAATCGCCATGCATACCCTTGTAATTTACTTTGGAGGTCAAAAAGTTCACGCCCCAGTTGTCCGTTTGCTCCGGTTACAAGTATTTTCATCAGTAAATAGGATAAAAATTCATTTCAGCCTCCTGAAAAAATGGTGCGTTCAAATCCTTTTCAGATATTACCTGATCGACATGTTCTATTTGCCAGTTTATCTGAAGGTATGGATCGTTGAACCTGATGGCCCGTTCAGCATCTTTATTGTACAGGTTATCACATTTATACGAAAAAACAGCGCTTTCGCTCAATACCGAGAAACCATGTGCAAAACCTTTAGGTATGTACATCTGCAGTTTATTCTGTTCCGATAGTTCGAGGCCAAACCATTTTCCAAAAGTGTCAGAATTACGACGAAGATCAACAGCTACATCAAACACTTTTCCTTTTATTACCCTCACCAATTTGGCCTGGGCAAATGGTTCCAACTGATAGTGCAAGCCCCTGATAACCCCATACGAAGACAGGGACTCGTTATCCTGTACAAATAGATTATCGATACCTGCCTGAACCATTTTTGAATGATTGTAGCTTTCGAAAAAATATCCGCGCGAATCACTGAAAACCTTTGGCTCTATTATTTTCAAACCACTTATTGGAGTATCAAACAACATCATCTTTAAAATGATTTTATCTGGTTTTCAGCAAGTTTAATCAAATATTGACCGTATTGATTTTTCCTTAAAGGTTCTGCCAGGTTAAGCAGTTGCTCGCGACTAATAAACCCTTTTTTAAAGGCTATCTCTTCTATACATGAAATTTTCAACCCTTGTCTTTGTTCAATAGTAGCTATGTAGTTAGATGCCTGGAGCAAGCTATCAAAAGTTCCTGTATCGAGCCAGGCAAAACCACGTCCCAGTAATTTCACATTCAGGCGGTTCTCTTCAAGGTATAAACGGTTTAAATCGGTAATTTCCAGTTCACCCCTTGCCGAAGGTTTTAGCGATTTGGCCTTCTCCACTACATCGTTGGTATAAAAATACAAACCGGTAACGGCATAATTTGAACGGGGTTGAGCAGGTTTTTCTTCGATCGATACAACCTTTCCATCCTGGTCGAACTCGACTACACCATAACGTTCAGGGTCATTCACATAATATCCGAATACAATAGCCCCATCTGTAATCGATGCTGCCTCTTCGAGGATACTTCTGAAATTGTATCCGTAAAAAATGTTATCGCCGAGGATCATACAAACATTATCGTTTCCGATAAACTCCTCAC
>CAZMDP010000268.1:0-4271 GCA_964565015.1 uncultured Prolixibacteraceae bacterium
GGCCATAATAATCCTCTCTCCTGTGTATCTGATTCTGGCTATTTCGATTAAAGCAACATCGAAAGGACCAATAATTTATAAACAGGAACGTATAGGGAAATTCGGGAAACCCTTTACAATCTATAAATTCAGGAGTATGGTGCACGATTCGGAAAAGAATGGCCCTGCCCTGTCGAGTAAAACTGATACGAGGATTACACCATTAGGCAAATTCATGCGCAAAACCCATCTCGATGAAATACCCCAGTTTTATAATGTAATTAAAGGCGATATGTCGCTGGTGGGCCCACGGCCTGAGCGAAAGTATTATATTGATCAGATTGTAAAACATGCGCCACATTATACCCTTCTCCACAAACTCAGACCAGGTATCACTTCGTGGGGCCAGGTAAAATACGGATATGCTTCAAATGTTAAAGAAATGCTCGAAAGGTTGCCATATGACATGATTTATCTTAAAAACATATCGCTATATGTCGATTTCAAGATATTGATCTACACTTTGATAAACGTATTTCACGGAAAAGGGAAATAACCTTTACATTAATCTCTTTTCCGACCGGATTTTTCTGTCCTTTTTTGCACCAATAATCTGGCCTGCAAGTAAGCTTATTATGAAAAGGAGTGCAGCAGATAACTCGCCATAACGCGAATTGACCAGGAAAATCACAGCCATTGATAAAGCCAAACCGGCCAGCAATCCATAAGTGGTGTACAGGTAATTGAAATGATAGGGCGGATAATAATTGTGTGCCAACATCATGTGACGCGATAAACGGGCAATCAAACGATCGAGTTCACGCCGATGATAACCAGGTACATTAACAGCCTCCTCAACATGAACAAGAACGGATTCGATCTGCCCTTTAAATGAACGACATTGGTGGCAATTATCCGAAAAATGACCGACCCGCCCGATGTTGCGCCTCAACTCATCAATCCTGAAGAACCGCAAATCTTTTTCACGCGCCCCACTCAATGATTTTTCCATTTGGGTTAACACATTTTCATCCCATTTATTCATTTCACCAGGTTTTCATTCAACTAAAAATACAAAAAAACCGCTACAAGAGCGGTTTTTCTATATTATTTCTGCATAAGCGATCAATTCCTGAACCGGCGGTCGTCACGTCGGTCGCGATCGCCCCCACGGCGGTCATCACGGCGGTCGCCACCCCGGCGGTCATCACGGCGGTGTTCTCCTCCCCTTCGATCGTCATCGCGTCGAGGTGGCCTGCTTTCGCGCGAAGCCTCACGCTCTACAAACCCTTCGGGTTTTGGAAGCAATGCCTTGCGCGATAATTTCAACTTGCCGGTTTTTTCATCCACACCTATAAGCTTAACCTCAACCATATCGTTTTCCTTAAGGATTTCGGATGCCGACTCTATTCGTTTCCAATCGAGTTCCGACACATGCAGCAACCCTTCCTTGCCGGGAAGAATTTCGACAAAAGCGCCGAACGATACGATTGATTTTACTTTACCGTTATATACCTCTGCAACTTCGGGAAGGGCAACGATGGCTTTGACACGCGCTTTGGCCGCATTCAGAATTTCAAGGTTCGGACCTGAAATTTCGACAATACCATTGTTTTCGTCTTCGGTGATGGCAATGGTAGCTCCGGTATCAGACTGGATACCCTGGATAATTTTCCCACCGGGCCCGATAACTGCACCGATCATATCCTTAGGAATAAGCATAACTTCGATCCGGGGAACATTTGGTTTATATTCCGGACGAGGATTTGGAATGGTTTCCACAATTTTTTCCAATATGTACAACCTCCCTTCGCGGGCTTGCTCAAGTGCTTCGCTTAAAACCTCGTATGATAATCCGTCAACTTTAATATCCATTTGTGTGGCAGTTATGCCATTCTCTGTACCGGTCACCTTAAAATCCATATCTCCTAAGTGATCTTCATCACCGAGTATATCTGACAATACGGCATACTTTGGAGAACCTTTATCGGTGATTAACCCCATGGCTATACCCGAAACCGGCCGTTTCATTTTTACACCCGCATCGAGTAATGCCATTGTTCCGGCACAAACTGTTGCCATCGACGACGAGCCATTCGATTCAAGCACATCGGAAACAATACGGACTACGTATGGTAGATCTTCGGGTAACATTTTTTTAAGCGCACGGTGTGCAAGGTTTCCATGACCTATTTCGCGGCGGCTGGTTCCTCGGGGGACGCCTGGCTCACCGGTGCTGAACGGCGGAAAGTTATAATGGAGCAAAAACCTGTCGGTTCCCTGAACAGTTACCAGGTCGATGATCTTTTCATCCATTTTAGTTCCGAGGGTCGTAGAAGCAAGGGCCTGGGTTTCGCCACGTGTAAAAATAGCCGAACCGTGCGATCCGGGAAGGTAATCCACTTCGCACCAGATGTGCCTGATATCGCGGGTGCCGCGGCCATCGAGCCTGACACCTTCGTCTAAGACCATGCGGCGCATAGCTTCCTTCTCCACATCGTGATAATATTTCTTTATCAGCTTTTCGTGCAGGACAAGATCAATATCCTCGTTTTCGGCATTGGCCGCCTTATATTCTTCGATATATTGGTTACGAAGGTTTTCGAAAGCAGCTAACCTGTCGGCCTTAACATTTATCCGCTGACGTACAATTTCATACACCTTATCGTATAGATCAGTATTTACCTTTTCACGAAGGGCTTCATCGTTATCTTCGTGGCAATAGGTACGCTTAACTACGCCCAATTCGGCCGCAAGTTCTTCCTGTACCTTACAATGTTTTTTTATTTCGTCGTGGGCGAATTTGATGGCTTCGAGCATTTCGGCTTCAGAAACTTCGTTCATTTCACCCTCCACCATCATGATATTTTTGTACGAAGCTCCAACAATCAAGTCGATGTCGGCTTCTTTCACCTGCGATGCTGTCGGATTAATAACCAGCTGACCGTTGATACGGGCAACCCTTACTTCGGATATGGGTGTTTCGAAAGGAACATCTGAAACCGCAATGGCGGCTGATGCAGCCAATCCGGCCAGCGAATCGGGCATCGACTCTGAGTCGGCAGAAATCAAGGAAATCATAACCGCTGTTTCGGCATGATAATCAGCTGGAAATAAGGGCCGTAAAGCACGGTCAACCAGGCGGGCAACCAAAATTTCTTCGTCTGATGGGCGTCCTTCGCGTTTTAAAAAGCCACCGGGAAATCGTCCGGCAGCCGAAAATTTCTCACGGTAGTCAACCGAAAGGGGCATAAAATCAACATCTTCTTTGGGTTCCCGGGCTGATACAACCGTTGCAAGCAACATGGTGTTCCCCATTTTAACAACAACCGAACCATCGGCCTGTTTGGCAAGCTTACCGGTTTCAATAGTTATTGTGCGGCCATCGGAAAGCTCGATTGTCTTTGTTACTACATTCATCATAGTTTTTTTCTCATTATTTATTCTTCATCATCATCTAACTTGTAAGGACCTGAAAATGTTCTTAAAAAATCTGGTACATACGATTGAAATTTAAAGGTTCTCCCTACATTTTTAAGCAGTACTGTAATAAAAATAAAAAAGAAAAGGCAATCGTTTTTGTTGCCTTTTCTTTCTCTTATTTTTTACTTACGTAGGTTGAGTTCAGCAATAATCGCACGGTAACGCTCAATATCCTTTTTCTTCAGATAATCGAGCAGGTTGCGTCGTTTACCTACCAGACGGATAAGTGCCCGGCGTGTGCTATGGTCTTTCTTGTTTCCTTTCAGGTGCTCTGTCAGGTGGTTAATCCGATAAGTAAACAGGGCTATCTGGCCTTCGGCACTTCCTGTGTCCTGTTCGCTCTTACCATGTTTGGTAAAAATTTCTTTCTTTACTTCAGTTGTTAAATACATCGTCAATTAAATATTTTGTTATACAATGTTTAAGCCGCAGCATCGCTCTCAATAACAACGGCTTAAAATTAATTTAAGCGGCACAAAAATATACATTTTTTTGGTACGCACAATTTGTAACTGTTTTTGCTTGTGATATTTTCATATTTGAACGGATAATAATTCAAATCCGGTTATAGTTTTTGTAACTTGGCAACAAAAACAGCTGACTTTTATGGCACGAGTAATTATATTGGTCATGCTCATGTGTAGCTTTACCACAATACATTCAAAAACAAGGTTTCACCTGAATGTAACGCCCGGGTTAAGTTATGTGCCTCCGGTACCACTTTCAATCCTGCAGGACAATCATGAAACCTTAAGTTTATGGGCACGATATGAAAGTGCGCCATTAAAATTGCCGACCTATTATTAGCC
>CAZMDP010000269.1:0-2297 GCA_964565015.1 uncultured Prolixibacteraceae bacterium
AAAGAATTATTGGCACTTGCCACTCAGTTTAAGGCAGTTGCAGTAACCGGTCCACGGCAATCGGGCAAAACAACTTTAGTAAGAAAGGTCTTTAGTAAAAAACCTTATGCTAACCTTGAAAATCCGGACATTAGAAATTATGCAACCGAAGATCCCAGGGGATTTTTATCAAACTATCCGAACGGAGCAATTCTGGATGAAATACAAAGGGTACCATCACTATTTTCCTATCTTCAACAAATTCTTGACGAAAAGGCTGAATATGGGTTCTTCATATTAACCGGTTCCAACAATTTTCTTATTCAGGAAAGTATTTCGCAAAGCCTTGCAGGTAGGGTTGGATATCTGTTTTTGCTCCCATTGAGCCTATCCGAAATCAATTCACCCGGACTAAATTCCAATCAGTTGATATACAGAGGGGGCTTCCCTGCATTGTATAATGAACTTGTGGAACCACAGAAATTTTATTCCAATTATATTCGCACTTATGTAGAGCGTGATGTCCGCCTTTTGAAAAACATTACTGATTTATACACTTTTGAGAAATTTATCCGCTTGTGTGCAGGGCGGATTGGCCAGTTACTGAATATGAGCAGCCTTGCTATCGAGACTGGCGTTGATGTTAAGACTATCGGGGCATGGATCGGGATACTCGAAACAAGTTTCATTGCCTTCAGGTTGCAACCATGGCATAAAAACTTTAATAAACGCATTGTAAAAATGCCAAAACTTTATTTTTACGATACCGGCCTTGCGGTCGCACTGATGGGCATAGAGGATCATACACAACTTATTTTACATCCTTTCAGGGGTAACCTTTTTGAAAACCTTGTTGTACTCGAATTTTTAAAACACCGGTATAACCAGGGAAAAACCAATAACCTGTTTTTTTGGCGCGATAATACCGGAAATGAAATCGACCTGCTGATTGAAAAAGACTTGGAACGTTTCCCGGTGGAGATAAAATCAGGTCATACAATTTCTGATGAATTTTTCAAGGGGTTAAGATTTTGGGAAAAGCTTACAGGAAAAGAAGGGGGTTACCTGGTTTATGATGGTGAAATGCAGCAAAAAAGAAGTAAGGGAATCAATGTTATCCCTTTAAAAGAACTACCCCATTTTATAATCTAAACGGTGCTGACCGGAACCAAAAAGCAAAATTTTATCTGCTTATCAGATTTTAATAGACTTATCCTTTTTTAAAATCAAATAGTTCACAACAAAACCGCCAATTATAAGCCAATACCCTATACCACTTCCCGTAAATTCGTTGATGATTTTTCCGGCCAGCGCCAAAAAACCCCCGGAAATAATTGCAGGCAAGGCATTTTCCTTATTTACTTTCCACCCCGAAAGTCCGGCAATAATGGGTACGATAAAAGCACCCGAAAAAAACGAAAGTGATATCAGTAGAGCATTTAGGATGGAAGTTACTTTTAATGAGATTAACAGACTGGCAGCACCCATTAGAATAATAAAAATACGGGTTAAACGGAGTGCTGCCGGTTTATCGAGGTCACCCGAAAATAATTCCGACAGGATCATCGATGAAGTAAGCAGCGTAGTGTCGGCCGAAGACATTACAGCCGAAAGCAATGCAGCCGCCATTAATCCCAAAGCCCATGGGGGAAGAAAAGAGGTGCCCGGCAGGACAAAGCCTCCTTGTTCAGATACGGCTGAAATGCCTAAGTAAGTAAGAATAATGGCAACCGGAATGGTTAGAAATGCAACAATAAGTACACTTTTTCGGGCTACATTTTCACTTTTAGCGCAAAATATTCGGGAATAAATGTCGGGTCCAACAACAAAAGTAACAGAATAAGTAAGCAATAAAAGAATCAAATCCAATGGCGAAAAGTTATCATTAAAAAGTTCAGAAAATGAAAATTCAGGTGTAGCGCCTGAATCTGAATGGTTTAACCGCAGAACAAACATGGCTGATATCCCGGCCAGAATGATAATAGCCTGTACAAAATCGGTTTTGAGGATGCTGAGCTGGCCACCGGCAAGGGTATAAAATACGAACACCAGTCCGCAAAGCAGGGCTCCATTCTGATAACTCATCAGTTGCAGGCTGTTCAGAATTTTTGCCCCGGCAATAATTTGTGCGGCAACAATTCCTGTCCAGGCTATTGGTATAAGAATACTTGCTGACTTTTCAGCCCGTTTGCCATAAAATTTCAGTAATAGTTCGGGTAGGGTATAATGACCAAGAATGCTGATCCTGCGGCTTAAAAATGACAATACAAAAAGCCCTGTTGCTGCACTCAATAAAAACCACATGGCTGCCCATCCGG
>CAZMDP010000269.1:2307-4268 GCA_964565015.1 uncultured Prolixibacteraceae bacterium
CTGGCTCAATTCTATGGTTCCCAGTATGGCCGATCCTCCCATGATTGTGGCAAACAAACTTCCCGAAATTTGCCACCAGCTTCCTCGCTTACCCGATATATAGTAGTCGGCTGCATTCTTTACCCTGAAAAAGGAATAGACCCCGATACCGATCACTATGGAAAGGTATCCAACAAGTATGTATTTTATATCTGTCATCCTCTTTTATGCAGAATTATATATTTTACCCGATTTACCCTCAATTTTATTATTGCCACTGGCTGCAAATATCTGAAATCAATTTTATAGTTATAAATTTGAGACTTTAAAAACTGTTTTTTATGAAAAGATTCATTTTTCTTGCCTTTACCCTTCTTGCCATTCTATCATTTTCATGTGGTACACAGAAACCGATCACCCCTCCTGTGGCGAAAAAAATTCCAAGGGAACTGATCACCCACGGGCATATGCGTATCGATAACTATTACTGGATGAATGAACGGGATAGCCCCGATGTGATTGCTTACCTGAATGCTGAAAACGCATACCTGAAAGCTGTTATGAAACATACCGAACCCTTTCAGGAGAAGATTTACGAAGAAATACGTTCAAAGATCAAAGAAGCCGATGAGTCGGTGCCTTATCTCGAAAACGGATACTTTTACTATACCCGCACTGTCGAAGGAGGGGAGTATAATCTGCGGTGCCGTAAAAAGGGAACCCTCGATGCACCTGAGGAAATAATGCTCGATGTGAATAAGATGGCCGAAGGCTACCCTTATTATGCTGTAGGCAACACATTTGTCAGTCCAAACAACCTGATAATGGCATATGGCGTTGATACAGTCAGCAGGCGCAATTACAGCATTTATTTTAAAAATCTTGAAACCGGCGAAATGTTGCCCGATATTATTCCAATGACCACTGGAAGTGTGGTGTGGGGCAACGATAATAAAACCGTGTTTTATGTTGTCAGGAATGAAACCACACTTCGCTCCGAAAAAATTATGCGGCATATTCTCGGAACACCGGTTTCTGATGACGAAGAGGTTTATTTTGAGGACGATGATACGTTCAGTGTTTCCATTTCGAAAACCAAATCGGGGCAGTACCTCACCATTGTTTCTTACAGTACACTAACAACCGAAGTTCAATATCTCGATGCCGACAGGCCAAACGGTCAGTTTAAGGTTTTCCAGCCACGAATAAGGGGTTTGGAATATTCGATAAACCATGCAGGTGATCATTTTTATATCCGCACCAACCTTGATGCAATCAATTTCAGGCTGATGAAAACACCTGTGCAAAAAACAGGTGTCGAAAACTGGCAGGAAGTAATTCCGCACCGAAACGATGTATTCCTTTCAGGTTTCGATCTTTTTAAAAATTATCTGGTGGTGCAGGAAAGAAAAGATGGGCTCAATCAGCTCAGGATAATTCCTTTTCAGGGCGGCGGCGATCATTACATTTCATTCGATGAGGAGATTTATACTTCAGGTATTAATATAAACAGGGTTTTCGACACCGATATTTTCCGTTTCACTTACTCTTCGCTTACTACACCCGTTTCGACCTACGACTATAACATGAAAACCAGGCAAAGGGTGTTACTGAAACAGGAAGAGGTTCTGGGTGGTTTCGATTCAGCGAATTACGAAACCAAACGCGATTTTGCCACTGCTT
This sequence comes from uncultured Prolixibacteraceae bacterium, assembly GCA_964565015.1. Lineage (GTDB taxonomy): Bacteria > Bacteroidota > Bacteroidia > Bacteroidales > Prolixibacteraceae > UBA1413. The sequence continues at coordinate 3,970 of CAZMDP010000269.1, forward strand.
CAGATGGCACAAAAATCCCGATAAGCATAGTTTACCGCAAAGGATTTGTAAAGAATGGAACACATCCTGCATTGCTGTATGGTTATGGGTCGTATGGAGCAACCATGGATCCATGGTTCAATTTTGCCATTTTACCTCTTCTCGATCGCGGTTTTGTTTACGCTATTGCCCATATCAGGGGTGAGCAGTTCTATGGCCGTCAATGGTACGAGGATGGTAAACTACTTAAAAAGATGAACACTTTTACCGATTTCAATGCGGTTGCCGAACACCTGATAAACGAAAAATACACCACAGCA
>CAZMDP010000270.1:0-4264 GCA_964565015.1 uncultured Prolixibacteraceae bacterium
TTCCGGCCATCATCAACAGGGGTTGATTGATCAGATCCATGTTGGCGGCAGCATCGAAAGCCATCAGGTCGAGCAGGCTGCTCATAGTGTATCGAAAAGTGGAGTTAGGATGGGCATGGGTTCTGTGGTAGTAATAATGGCCTTCGCGATAGAGGTCGAATGGCATTTTGTCGGCTTCTTCGTCGGTGGCTATGGTATTGGCAGCATAAATCACCTCACCTCCGGCAGCTTCCTGGGCCCGGGCATCGGTTGCCTGTTTTAGCCGGTCCTGAATGGTTGACAAACCGGTATTCATATAACCGTTGCGCCTCACCACACCCGTATTGAACATACTGAGGGTAGCCACTGCTTTAAAACGTTTATCGGTTTGGGCCGCAGCTAATGAATAGCCGCCACCGCCGCAAACACCCAACACGCCCAAACGATTGGCATCAACCCCCGTGTATTGGGTGATAAAATCGGCCATTCCGCGAATATCCTCAATCCGGTTGGCCGGCTTATCAACATTGCGGGGCTCTCCGCCGCTAGCTCCCTGGTACAAAGCATCGGCGGCTATGGTTATGTAACCCAGCTCTGCCAACCGCTGTGCATACAAGCCGGCAACCTGCTCTTTTACACCGCCATTGGGATGCGCTACCACCACAGCAGGGTATTTCTTCGATGGGTCGAAGTTGGCGGGCGTATATACATTGGCAGCTATTTCAATGCCATTCAACGTATAGGTTACCGGGCGAATGTTCACCTTTCCCGGTAAATTTTCAGTTATGGCCCCCCGATAAACAAGACCGAACGGGTTGGTTATTTTGGTTTGAGCCGAAGCTATAATGTTTAACATCAAAAGAATAACTATTAAAAACTGGATTTTTATTACTTTCATTTTAATCTCCTTTACAATATTTTAAAACCTTCTAAATATTTTTTTGGAATCAGTCATTTTACAAATAATGACAACTTTTTGATGCCAGCGGCATCACATGTGTATAAAATAGATGTAACAAGCTACTGTTCGACCCTGGCCAGGGTCGCATTAAAATTTATTGATCTCCCTTCTACATACATTTGAACCCTCCGGGTTCAGCCAATTACAAAATATTTGCTTAAAATCTAAATCACGCATATTTTTCAAATCAACAATCAATATATTTTGCATAGAAAAATTACCGTATCCAACTCTTAAACAAGGGGTTGAAACCCCTGTTTTATAAAGCCGTCATTTATCCAAACCCCTTTCCTTCAGCCATTCCGACATCAGGTCGGCAATTTCGATGTTATTCAGGTCGGAAAACGGAAAGTGGGTATTGCCTTTAATGCCAATTTCGGGCAAATGCACCACATTCACATCACCACCATGGCGGTTAACAGCGTCGCGCCAAAGGCGGGCCATCTCCAATCGGGCGCGCCAGCCATCCTGCCCCGGGTTATCCATAGGCGTATCGGGAATAAAATCACCGTAATAAATAACTATTGGAATCTGAGTTAGCTTCATAAAATCCGTCATAGGCACGCCAAGAGCAGTAAGAATACCTCCTGCCATAGGTATTGGATCGGGTACTTCTCCTTCGGGAAACAGAAAGCCGCTACCCGGTTCGTAAGAAACAATTGCTTTAATGTTTTGATTCTTAATGGCCGTTGCCCAGCCCATGCCTCCAGAGTGTGAATGTGAAACCAGTATTCCGGGGCCAATTTTATCAAATAAGGCCGAAACTGCTTCCACATTTACGTTGATGTCGATTGGGCCAATGTTGGGTGTCATTTGACGAAAATATTGATTAAGTGCCTCGGGGTCTTTCGAAAACTGTACCCCTTCGAAATAGTCGGGCCAGATACCTACGCGAAACGTACCAAACCATCCCTGTTCATCGGGCGTTGGTGTTATGGTGCCTTCCACCGTGCCCCTTCCGGCATTCCCGCGCCGTGGCTGGTTAATGAGATATACCGGGAAACGCCTGCGTAGAAAGATGTTCTGAAATCCTTCGCGCCCGTCGGGAGTGGTTTCCCATGTTTTCGAGAACTGACCTATACCATGCCACATCACCAGTGGATATTTTCGGGCATTGGCCGGAACCTGATAAAAAACGTAAGCATGATCGCCATGGTAAGTCTGTCCTTCGGGTGTCTGATTAAAGGGATCGAAGGTACCGGGATTGGCAATTACAGTTCCACCAACTGCAAAACTGCCCTGTTCTTTTATTACAATCAGGCTGGTGTCCGATTGGCAGCTTATCATAAACGAAAGCACCAATACGCTGGATAAAACTGATAATTTTTTAACTCTCATATTGCTACAATTTAACTGATTCCGGTAAACATTAAAGATTGTTGTACTCTTCGTCGGTGACTGGGCCAAGCCAGGTTACCGTCTGCCCATCTTTTACATTGCTGATGGCGATGTGTGTAAATTCGCTGTCGGGGGCTGCACCGTGCCAATGTTCGGTATCCTCCGGAATGTTTACAACATCCCCTTTCGTCAGCTGCCTGGCGGGCTTTCCCCTTTCCTGGTAATAACCTTTACCCGAAATAACAATCAGTACCTGTCCTTTGGGGTGGGTGTGCCAATTGGTGCGGGCTGCAGGGTTAAAAGTTACCACACCAATGTTGTAGTCATTATTTTTGTCGCTCCCCAATAGCCTGGTTGCATAAGCATCACCGGTGAAGTTCGCGCTAGGCAGCTTATCCCCCTTTGGAAAGATTGCCGTTTCGGACAATGCCTTTTCTGAACTTTTATCCAGGTTAGTTTGACCACACGACATAATGGCAAATAACAGTGTAACCATCAATATTGTCCTCATATTCTGCATTTTATAAGGATTTAAAGTTTAGTTTGCTGCATTACGGTACTCGTTGGGGGTACTTCCAATCTGTTGTTTGAAAAACCTGGTAAAGTGTTGCGGGTATTTGAAGCCAAGCTCATAGGCAATTTCGCTTATGGTTTTATCGTGCTCAAAAATTCTTTGTTTTGCGATTTCGATCATTTTAAGCTGGATCTGCTCCTGTGCCGATTTTCCGGTTTCTTTTTTAATGAGGTCGCCCAGGTAATTGGCCGAAAGGTTTAATTTATCGGCAAAATAGCCCACCGAAGGCGGTCCTATCGTTTGGGGTTTATCAGAAAGAAAATAATCATGAAGCAGGTTTTCGAATTTATTCACAACTCCCTGATTCATATTTTCGCGTGAAAGAAACTGACGATCGTAAAACCGAAGGCAATAATCGAGAAACAGTTCAATGTTTGCCACAATCAGTTTTTTGCTGTGTTTGTCGGGATTAAGTTTTATTTCGTACTCTATTTTGTGAAAGCACTCTGTAATAATCTGCTTTTCGCGCTCCGAAACATGCAATGCTTCATTTACATCGTAAGAGAAGAAAGTGTAATCCTTCATTTTCTGGGCAAGTGATGTCCCCTGAATCAAGTCGGGATGAAAATGCAATGCAAATCCTTCGGGGTTGATACTATATCCGGGTTGAATGCTGAAAACCTGGCGCGGGGCCAGAAAAACAAGCGTTCCATCCTGATAATCGTAATTTTTTCGGCCATAATGAATAATACAACTTTGGCCTTGTTTGAGAGATATGGCATAGAAACCAAACGAAATGGCATCCGATTCGGGATAATCTTTCAGTTTTGTTTTTGAAAAATCGAATACATTCACAAGGGGATGAAAGGTTTCGAGCCCCCTTAAGGAATTGTACTCACTGATTGTCTTAATTTCTAAAATCCGCTTCATAATTTGGAATTTATTCATTTCCAAAGCTAATAAAAAATTCCTTAATTATTTGATAATTAATCATCTATCTGTAATATTGGTAGAAGAATCCGTAATTCGGGTAATTCCACTCATCTCCAGATTATTTTCCCTGATTCGAAGCACACAACATTCTTAACTATTTCTCTTGGATTTTAAACTTCAGATAAAATCTTTAAGTTTGAAGTGAATTCAAAAATAAGTTCAATCAGAAAAATATGAGAATATTTGTAATCCTACTGTTTTTCATAACCGACACCGCATTGTATGCTCAGGTTGGAAAAGAGCAATACCCTGAACCAAAAAACTTTACTACCCAGCAAGATCATCAGAATATGATGGAGCAACTTGGCATTACTAAGCTAAGGCCTGGCTATAGCGCCAACTCGGGGGACCCGAACAGCGCCAATTACGATGAGTCGGTTGCTACGCACTACCCTGTTCTACACGATCTTTTAACCTTGAAAAACGGAAAAAAGATAAAAACAGCCAAACAGTGGAGCGAATTCCGAAGGACCGAAATA
>CAZMDP010000271.1:0-4260 GCA_964565015.1 uncultured Prolixibacteraceae bacterium
GGTTCTTCCATCCGAAAACTCGGTTTTAAGCCTTTATTAGGTACGACAAAAAAAGCGAGAAAAACATATATTTTTTGTCACACAATGAATATTTTTTCAAGTTACTGATATACAGACAATATTTTGTCGTAAATTGTAAATGCATTTAACCAATTAAAATTTTGTATCATGAGAAAAGCAGTTATTGTGGGCGTAAACGATTACGCTCCAATCGGAACTGGGGGGCCTGATTTGAGGGGATGTGTCAATGATGCAAGGGATATGGCCAATACGCTTGTCATCTGCGGATTTCCACCTGCTAACATCAGGATACTTACCAATGGAAACGCCAAACGGCAAAACATTCTGAACTACCTGAACTGGTTACTTACCGGTTGTTCTTCCGGTGATTCCCTGGTCTTTTATTATTCGGGTCACGGGACCCGTGTGGCCAATATTGGCTCCGATTATGAGATCGATGGCCTCGATGAGGCAATCTGTCCGCACGATTATGCAACCGCCGGCGTCCTCAGGGATGATAATTTCAAGGCAGTTTTCGACGGCAAGCTGAAACCCGGTGTTAATCTCGAAGTTTTCTTCGATTGTTGTCATTCGGGAACCGGCACAAGAGCTCTGCCCGGAGGTTTGGGAGAATCAGCTTCGGATGAATTCTACCAGAAAGCCAGGTTTATTGAGCCTATGCTCGAAGATGAATTCTACTTTTCGTTTGCCAAAGAACTCAAGCCCAAAAAGGTTTTAAGCAAAGATGATTACATGCATACTTCGCGTGCTTTGGTTCCGGTTTCGGGCATGAACCACACCTTGTGGGCAGCCTGCAAAGACAATCAGGTGGCCATGGAAGGTACGCTGGGAGGTTCAGTAAGGGGTTATTTTACCTACAACATCTGTAAAATACTCAGGGCCACCAGTGGAAACATTACCCGGAAAATGCTCGATTCGCTGCTGGCAAATGCCTTGTCGAAAATGGGTGCCGCTCAGATTAACCAGACTGAAAGTACGAGCGCCGAATTTGGGCAGAAGATTTTCACGTAAAAGTAAACCTATTGATTTTAAATGCCTTCACCTTTTGGTGGGGGCATTTTTGTTACTGTAAGTTTTACATTAAATTTGGATATTAGCCGGTAAATTAAGACATTTGGGAATTTCCTTATAATTATCAAATAATGCAGATTAAAACCTATATTCTGGCTTCCCTCCTCTTTTTTCTGGCTCATTCCGTGGCAAATGCACAGGGTCTGGTTATCAACGAAATTATGTCGTCGAACAACAGTACGGTTGCCGATGAAAATGGCGACTATTCTGACTGGATAGAATTATATAATGCCGGAACCACCCCGATATCCCTTTCGGGATGGGGGATAACCGATAATGCCAGTAATCTTTTTAAGTGGACGTTCCCAAATATTACCCTTGCACAAGGGCAACATTTGCTGGTATGGGCTTCGGGGAAGGATCGCAAACCTGTTCCGGGGCAATGGGTAAACGGCATCATGCGCGAGGTTTACACCAATATTCCCGGCACAAGCATAAATAACCTCATAAATCATCCCGATTACCCGGATAAGCCCGCCTCGAAGCAATTGATTTCAACAAGGTTCGAGGCCCCGGTAAATGCGGGGGATAATTACGGCCAGCGAATGCACGGATTGATAAAAGCCCCGGTTAGCGGAAACTATATATTCTGGATTTCGAGCGATGATAACGGACAGCTCTGGCTGAGCACCGATGAAAGTGCTGCCAATCTGCGGCATATCGCAACGGTACCGGGCTGGACAAATCCACGTGAATGGGGAAAATTTTCCGAACAAAAATCGGCTGAGGTTTACCTGCAGGAAGGTAAATACTATTACATAATGGCTTTGATGAAAGAAGGCAGCGGGGGCGACAACCTGGCTGTAGGCTGGCAACTTCCCGATGGAACCCTCGACCGGCCGGTTTCGGGAAAATACCTTTTTACACAGTCGTCAGAACTGCATACAAATTTTAGCATCAGTGCTGCCGGCGAGGAGATAATTCTGACAAATCCACAAGGCGTTAAAGCTGATGCCATTCAACCGCTTGTAATTCCTTCGGATATTTCGTATGGACGCAAACCCGATGGTAGCGCTTCGTTTGGGTTTTTCGATGTTCCTACGCCCGGGATGGCTAATATTACGGCAAGTTATACCGAAGTACTTTCGGCTCCGGTTTTCTCGCACGAAGGGGGTTTCTACGGCAATCCTTTTTCATTATCGCTTTCCTCGACCGAACCTGGTGTCACAATAATTTATTCACTCGATGGATCGTTGCCGGTGGCTGAGAACCTTCAGCCAAAAACTTTCCGATACCTGAACCAGTACCGCGAAACGCCCGGATCGATAGCTGGACAAATGTTGAACGGATCGTTTAAAAGCAACCTCTATACGACACCTCTACAGATTACCGATCGCACTGGCGAGGCCAACCTGATTTCACGGATTTCGACCACCTACAACAGTAATCCCTGGTATTTTCCGACCCAACTAATCGATAAGGCAGTTGTGGTAAAAGCCCGCGCGGTAAAAGAGGGCGCCCTGCCAAGTCCGGTTGTTTCGCATACATATTTCGTTCGCAGCGGCGGTGTCAATCCATATCCCTTACCGGTTATTTCCATCAGTGCACAGCAGTACCACCTGTTCGATTTTGACAAAGGAATTTATGTAGCCGGAACCGATTTTGAAAACTGGCGAAGCGCAAACCCAGGCCTGAATGCGGATGGTGGCCGGCCGGCCAACTACCACCGCGAGGGCGATCAGTGGGAATATCCGGCCCACATGGAATTGTTCGAAAAATCGGGTAGCAGGGCGTTGGGCCAAAACATTGGAATAAGATTACATGGCGGCTGGTCGAGGTCGCACCCGTTCAAATCGCTCCGCATATATGCACGAAACGAGTATGGCCAATCTCATCTGAATTATCCTTTTTTTGATGATCTGCCCTATAATTCGTATAAGCGGATTATTCTGCGCAATTCGGGAAACGACACCTGGTACACCATGTTCCGTGATGCATTTCTTCAGGAAATGGTGAAGCACATGAATTTCGAAACCATGGCTTACCAACCTTCTATTCTGTTTATGAACGGCGAATACTGGGGGATACACAACATCAGGGAAAGATACGATCAGCACTATCTGGCGCGCAGGTTTAATGTGTCCGAAGACCGGGTGGATATTCTTGAGGGCACTATGTGGGTTGACCAGGGCGACAACCAGCATTATGCTGAAACCATAGACTACATCAATACCAATGGTTTAAAAGATAACAGCCACTACGAATATGTTAAAACCCGCATCGATGTCAGCAGCTATATTGATTATATGCTGTCGCAGATTTTTATGGTGAATACCGACTGGCCCGGGAACAATATTAAATTCTGGAGACATAAAACACCGGGTTACCTTCCCGAAGAAGGCCCCGGAAGGGATGGACGCTGGCGCTGGATGATGTTCGATACCGATTTCGGATTTGGTATTTATAATTCGAACGATTTTACCCGGAATATGCTGACCTTTACAACCGATGCCAATGGCCCCAGCTGGCCCAATCCACCCTGGTCAACCCTGCTTTTCAGAAAATTACTTGAAAATGAAACATTCCGTAAAGATTTTATTATCAGGTTTTCCGATCAGTTGAATACAGCATTCAAAACCGATAGGGTTCAGGCAATTATCGACCGGATGAGGGCGGTAATAGAACCGGAGATGACAAGGCCCATACAACGTTACCGCATACCTTCGACCCTTGCAAACTGGAACAGCAATGTAAACGTAATGCGCGAATTTGCAAGGCAGCGACCTATGTATATGCGCACCCACCTGCGGCAGTTTTTCAGCCTCGAGGCCGACTACAACCTAACCGTTGATGTTTCGGACAAAACCCACGGACATGTGGTGGTAAATACAATACCCATCGTTAAAGAAACAGCCGGGGTAAGCGAAAATCCTTATCCCTGGAACGGGACCTATTTCAGAAAGGTACCCCTAAGGCTTGAAGCCGTGCCGGCACCTGGTTATGAATTTGTAAGATGGATACCAGCTGTGGCGGGTTATACAAACCGGATAATCGAATTGCTCCCCGATGCCAATCAGCATTTTATTGCCGTTTTCCGCAAATCGGCCCGGACGGAGGAGGTGGTGCATTATTGGAATTTTAACCGGACCGATAACCTGCTGTCGCCTTCGTTTACCATTGGGGGCGCAAAACTGCAACATACCCTACCGACAGGAGGCACTGCCGAAA
>CAZMDP010000272.1:0-4254 GCA_964565015.1 uncultured Prolixibacteraceae bacterium
ACGGATTTATCGAAGTTGGCGGCGGTGGTGGAATCGGTTGGGCACTTGTTGATGATATTACAAAAGCCGAAGCGCCCGAAGAAAAAATTATAGAAGAAAAGATTTATCACACCATAAAAGAACTGAAAAACGGACAGGGTCCGGCCCCTATCAAAACCAGCAAAGGATGGCTCCACCTGGCACATGGGGTGCGCAGTTGTGCTGCCGGACTAAGGTACGTGCTGTACATGTTTATGACCAGCCTCGACGACCCTTCGCAGGTAATTGCCCGTCCGGGCGGTTATTTTATGGCCCCCGAAGGTGAAGAAAGGGTTGGCGATGTTTCGAATGTGCTCTTTTCGAACGGCTGGATTTGCGACGAAAACGGAAATGTGTTTATCTACTACGGATCGTCGGATACCCGTATGCATGTGGCTACCTCTACTGTTGACCGGCTTGTGGATTATTGTATGAACACCCCCGAAGATGGGTTGCGATCGGCTACCAGTGTGCAGGCAATTAACCATTTAATTGATAAAAACCTATGATTTGATGTAATTCAATTTTTCCATAATTTAGACAAAATTGATATGAAAGCTTTAAAATACATAGTTTACAGAGAAGGAGACTATTTTGTTTCTCAGTGTTTAAATGTTGATGTTTCCAGTTTTGGTGAAACTATCGAACAAGCAATTGAGAACTTAAATGAAGCTTTGAATCTTTATTTTGAAGACAACAAAGTATCAACAGATATTCCGGTTATTAATGAAACCCTGTTGGGTGAAATTTATATAAATGCCTAAACTATTATCATCCAAACAGATAATCGAAATTCTATACAGGAATGGATTTGTATTCATTTCTCAGAAAGGAAGTCATGCCAAATTTGCAAATAATGATAAGACCGTTATTGTCCCCACGCCCAAAAAAGAAATACCAATGGGAACCCTCCGGTCAATAATAAGGCAGTCAGGTTTAAATGCTGACGAATTCAATTAATAATAATACCTAAAAAGTGAAAAGAACATACAACTGGGCCTTTCTGGGCTGTGGCAAAATTGCCCGGAAATTCAGCAGCGATTTGAAATTATTGCCTAATGCACGGCTATATGCCGCTGCAGCCCGCGAACTGAACAAAGCTCAGGAATTTGCCCGGGAATTTGGATTTGACAGGGCTTACGGCAGTTACGAAGCCATGCTCGCCGATCCGGCTGTTGATGTGGTGTATGTGGCAACTCCACATTCGCACCACTACGAACATGTGATGATGTGCCTCGAAGCCAGGAAAGCCGTTCTCAACGAAAAGGCTTTTACGCTCACGTATAACGAAGCCGTGAAAATGGTAAACTCGGCCCGTAAGAAAGGCATTTTCCTGATGGAAGCATTCTGGACCCGGTTTCAACCTTCTTTCATTAAAGCACTTGATATCCTGCAATCGGGTGAACTGGGCAAATTAAAGGTTGTACGCTCCGATTTTGCCTTTAATGCCCCAAAAGACCCTGAGAAAAGGCTATACAACCTTTCCCTCGGCGGGGGTTCGCTGCTCGATATCGGAATTTACCCTGTTTTTGCAGCCCTGTCGGTTTTAGGTATCCCCGACCGTATTAAAGCTCTGGCCACTTTTGCCGATACCGGTATTGAAGAAAGTATTGCTATGGTTTTTAAATACAAAGGCGGCGAACTGGCATCTCTCTATTCGAGCCTGGCAACCTATTCGTTTGTAACCACCGAATATAATTGCGAATTTGGCTCACTTCGGCTCAACCGGCGATGGATGGCCCCAACAACCCTGACCGTATGGAAAGAAGGGAACCTTGAAGAAACACTTTCGTTTGAAACAGAAGGGTTTGGCTATCAATACGAAGCTGCACATGTAATGAAATGCCTCGATGCCGGGAAAACAGAAAGCGAGATGATGCCACTTGATTTTACCCTGCAAATGATGCAAACCCTCGACCGCATAAGAAAGGAAACTGGTATCGTATTTCCGGGCAGGGATCCGGGGTTGTTTTAAAGCTTTATCTTTAAGTGATATGAAAAAAGAATTCGAAAACGAACTTACCGACAACATTCTCAATTATTGGGTGAAAAAAGTTTATGACCCGCAGCGCCGGACATTTATTGGCATGATCGACCGGAACGAGGTTCCGCATCCCGAGGCTGAGCATGGTGTGGTGCTCATTACAAGGATTTTGTGGACTTTTTCGGCAGCATACCAGTTATATCCTACTGCAGTTTATCAGAAGATAGCCGACGAAGCCTATCGTATTCTTACCGAAAACTTCTGGGATAAGGAGTACGGCGGGGTTTACTGGTCGGTTAAGCCCAACGGAGAAGTTGATGACAGCAGTAAACAATTTTACGCTCAGTCGTTTGCAATTTATGGGTTTAGTGAATATGCCCGTACATTTAACCACAAGCAGTCGAAAGAACTGGCAGTTTCGCTCTATATGCTGATGGAACGGTATGCGTACGATAATGTTTATGGTGGTTATTTTGAGGCTAAAGCCGCAAACTGGACCGATCCGGCCCGGGATTTTATCACACCGGCAGGAGATAATACCAAAAAGTCGATGAACACCCATCTTCATATACTCGAAGCCTATGCCAATCTTTACCGTATTTATCCCGACGAAGAACTGAAAAAGAAAATTATTCATATCCTCGATATGTTTAAACAACATATCATTAACCCAAAGAACAACCATTTCCATTTATTTTTTGATGCCGATTGGTCGGTGCAGTCAACTGCAATCTCGTATGGTCACGATATAGAAGGGTCGTGGCTCTTATGGGAAGCAGCCGAAATAATTCACGATACTCAATTGATGGAAGCGATTAAACCGACGCTGATCGGTATGGCCCGGGCAGTTGGCGAAGCAGCCATTGATCCTTCGGGTGGATTATATTATGAATCGGATGGCAGCCATTGGGACAAAAACTTTCACTGGTGGCCACAGTCCGAAGCAGTAGTTGGGTTTTACAATGCCTGGCAACTGACCGGGGACCCTCAGTTTCTGAATTGGAGTAAAGGAACCTGGAATTTTATTAAAAAGTATCAGGTCGATCACATGAACGGAGAATGGCACTCTGTTATAGGTCCCGACTTTAAAGCAAAACCTGCCGCAAAGGTAAGTCCATGGAAATGCCCTTACCATAATGGCAGGATGTGTATCGAAATGATAAAGCGTATTTAAGTTTAATTTTTGAAAAAATTATCGGTTGCCTTAATAATTTGTTTGGTTCTCTGTTTTGTGGAGAATTAAACATCTTCCTGAATTTCAGCAGAAATCATTTTATTACGTAATTCATTATTTGGAAAGTTGTATCTTTGATAAAGCAAATATACAAACATGTTAAGGAAAGAAATAATCGATTTAATCGGTAATAAAATAAGGGAAATTTCTCCGAATGTTGAAATCATTTTATATGGTTCAGAAGCACGTGGGAACTCAAAGTCAGATTCAGATATTGATCTCCTCATTCTTATCGACGATAAATTTGCTACTATAAATGAAAAAAGTAAAATTTTTGATGCATTATACGAAATAGAACTTCAATATAGGGTTCTGATTAATCCGGTAATTTATAAAAGAAGCCAGTGGAACAGAATGCCCTTTAAAACACCCTTTTACATAAATGTTATGAACGAAGGAATTGTTTTATGAAACAAGAACTTGATCAAGATAGTATTGAAGCTTTAGCAAATTATCGCATCCAGAAGGCCAAAGAAACACTCATTGAGGCTGAATTCCTGATTCACAATAATTTTTACAATACAGCAATCAATCGTTTGTATTACGCTGCATATTATGCTGTAAACGCCTTACTAATCAAAAATCGGATATCAGCACAAACACATGCAGGGATAAAACAAATGTTTGGACTACATTTTATTGCATCAGGAAAACTGCCTTCAAATACTGGCAGATTATATAATCAGCTATTTAACTACCGAATTTCTGGCGATTATGATGATTTTGTAACGTATGACAGAGAAACTGTTGAAGATATTTATCCAAAAACTGTAGATTTTATCAAAACTATTTCCGATTTTTTACATTCTTCGGGAAAAATTTAAGAGAATCGGAAATAATTAGTTGAACGTATCCATACTCAAATAAATTCAGAAATTTCAGCCATCAACGCTTTTTTGGGTTTTACACCTACAATCCGTTTCACCTCTTTTCCATTCTTGAAAAGTATGAGTGTTGGAATATTCCTGACCTTGTATTTTGCTGCAATGGCCTGCTGGTTATCTACATTAACCTTTCC
>CAZMDP010000273.1:0-4248 GCA_964565015.1 uncultured Prolixibacteraceae bacterium
CGCTCCCGGCATAATTTACCGTTTTTTGAACTGCATTCAGCTTCATTTTACAATGTATGTGGTGGCGTTTGTTCAAATCCTGTCTGATCTGTTCGGCATCGTTTTGCAGATTAACCCTTGCACCCACCACATAATCTTTTCTGATGTCGTTTATTACCGGTCGCAGAAAATGTCTTAAGAAACCATAAAAATCAGCTGAAACCCCTGATAAATCCAAATCATTTAAATTGTCGCTAACCGTTTCGCCCAATTCTTTAAGTTTCTCATAAACAACTTTTTTATTTCCGTTTCTTTCTATAAAATCCATGAACTGATCTCTTATAAACTGATCTGTTAACTGCCCAAACATCGAAGGGTCTTTTAGTTGCATCAATCCTGCCCTGAGTTGCTGTTTCCATTGTGCCAATGGGCGTTTGCCGCCCGAAGTCGAAGTGGTAACAAATACGTGGTAAGTATCATCCAGGGCATACTTGCTTTTGTACTTTGTATTATTTGTATGATTTTCGGCATAATCGAATGCAAACAACGCAGTAAAAACATCATTAACCGACTGATTTTCTTTTACTTTCGAAGGAAGCTTTTTGTAATTACCGAGGGCAGATATTGCGTGTTGCCTGTATTGGGATGCGTTTAAATTTTCATCGGAAATTCCGGCAAGAGATGCTGCCAATATATAGGAAAATGGATCGGTTACAATCAGGGAACTTCGCCATGGGTCGTAACTCCTGCGGTTCTCAGAAGAATGGATACCGAACGATCGGTAAATCATTTCGCTGCAAGGCGACGATATCTTAGTTAAGTCGCCCTGATTGAACATATTCAAAATTCGATGAAGGCTTTCGGGTGCTGAAAGATTTCCCATTAAAGGCAGTTCTGGTCCAATTATGGCTTCAGGTCCTGGCTCTGTTGTAAGTGTTTCCGGTTCGCCAAATGCAAACATAGAAAGATGGTCGGTATAGATTCGTATGCTTCCCTGCTCTGTACCGCTCCATGCAGGGACCGGCTCCCATTCCCCGCCTGTTTCGGAGAAATGCCAGGCTTGTAATTTTCCTCCTGAAACGCTACCTGTACCGAGAACTATAATTTCGATATAGTTATCGAATTTCCTGCTGTCATCGAGCGTAATTTCATAGACAACTTTGAACCTATTCGAATTCATGTCGGGAACCTTTTTCACCTTGAGCCATTTTTCACCTTCGAAAAGTCCAAGTGGCAGGTTGATCGTTAAAGTGTCGCCCGATGAAATTGTTATGGGCGAATTTTCGGTAGATACCCGTTCTTCAATTACCAGATTTTGTGATTTTTTGCCTGATTTATCGTTCCCGCCGAAAAAGTCCGGATTGAGCAGGTACCACAATCCGGTTAATACAATAATCATTGCAATTGCTATCAAAACATATGTTTTCTTTTTTACAGCCGGTTCATTTTCGTATGAACCCTTCGATAAAATTTTATCCTTGTGTCCGATATTATTTTCAATTGACTTATTTTGGGGTGGAATAAGGTTTATCGTCTTTTTTTCTGATGTTTTATCCGTGAAAATTGGATTTGGCGCACCACATGTGGTACAGAATTTTAAATTAGTTGCCATCAAAGTTCCACAGGAGCATAGTTCCTGGTCAGTGGCATAGTTTACCGGATTCCCGCAGTTTGTGCAAAATTTAACACCTTCATCTATAGGACGGTTACAGGCAGGGCATTTGTTTTTTCTTTCCATTGATCTTCTGATTTTGTGTTGTGTACAAAGTTATGTTGAGTGAATATGCCTGTATCACCATATCGTAAATAGTTGTTTCAGATGGTAAAAACAAGTTATTTTATCTTTTTCAAATAGCTGCGGGCCAAAATTCCTGCACTCGGGTTACCTTATTAAGTTTAAGCGAAAAGAATTACCTTTGCAACTGATTATTACAGGGCATTTACACTATGACTACCGGAAACAGGTACATTGCACGCGGGGTATCAGCCTCGAAAGAGGATGTGCATGCCGCCATCAGGAACATCGATAAAGGATTGTTCCCCAATGCCTTTTGTAAGATCATCCCCGATATTCTGGCCGGTGATCCCGAATGGTGCAACATAATGCACGCCGATGGGGCGGGTACCAAATCGTCGTTGGCATACATATATTGGAAAGAAACCGGCGATCTTTCGGTTTGGAGAGGTATTGCCCAGGATGCCCTGATTATGAATATCGACGACCTGATTTGTGTAGGTGCAACCAACAATATTCTCGTTTCTTCAACCATTGGCAGGAATAAAAACCTTATACCCGGAGAGGTCGTTTCAGCGATTATCAACGGAACCGAAGAGATTTGTGCCGAACTGCGCAACCTGGGAATTGGCGTTTACCTTACCGGAGGTGAAACTGCCGATGTGGGCGACCTGGTGCGGACCATTATCATCGATTCGACGGTTACCTGCCGGATGAAACGCAACGAAGTTATAAATGCCGGAAACATCAGGCCGGGCAACGTTATCGTCGGGCTTTCTTCATCCGGAAAAGCGACCTACGAAAAAGAATACAACGCCGGAATGGGAAGTAATGGGCTTACCTCTGCCCGGCACGATGTGTTTCACCATTCGCTTGCCATGAAATATCCTGAGAGCTTCGATCCGGCACTTCCCGAAGAATTGACTTTTTCGGGAAGTTACAGGCTTACCGACATGATTGAGGATATTGGGTTAGATGCAGGAAAAATGGTTTTGTCCCCAACCCGAACCTATGCTCCGGTAATCAGGCAAATACTCGACAGTCACCGCCAATCGGTTCATGGTATTATACACTGTTCGGGTGGAGCTCAGACCAAAGTGCTTCATTTTGTTGACAATGTGCATATTATCAAGGATAACCTGTTCCCGATACCAACCCTGTTCAGGATTATCCGGGAGGAGTCGGGGACCGACTGGAAAGAGATGTACAAAGTATTCAATATGGGCCACCGGATGGAACTCTACGTGCAACCCGAGGTAGCCAATGAACTTATTTCCATTTCCCAATCATTCAATATCGAAGCTCGCATAGTTGGCAGGGTCGAACCTTTTTTCGGTAAAAAACTGACCATCCATACCGAAGCCGGTATTTTTGAGTATTAGCTTGCCCTGTCAGACCCACTGAAGGCATTGTTATTTGCTGTAAATTCACCATAAAATATTACGGTTATGAAAAATATCTTAGTTATTCTGGCTTTTGCCCTATTGGTGGCTTCGTGTACTGGAAGTAAGCCAAAAGTACAAACCATCAGCTTGTTCAACGGAACCGATCTTACTGGCTGGCATTGGGATGTTCCGGCAATGGACAACGATCCCGAAGCCCGAAATCCCTTCATTGTACGCGATGGTTTGCTGGTCAGTCTCGGTACCCCTGGCGGACACCTGATAACCGATGCCGAATTTGAGAATTACAGGCTCGAAGTGGAATACCGTTTTGCCGGCGAGCCAGGGAACTGCGGCGTGCTGGTTCATGCCTCAACTCCCCGTGCATTATACAAAATGTTCCCAAAATCGATCGAGGTTCAGATGATGCATCTGAATGCCGGCGATTTCTGGTGCATTGTTGAGGATATCGAAGTTCCCGATATGGAGTCGCGCCGTGGACCAAAAGAGAATTGGGGAATTACCGAAGGCAAGGAACGCCGCATTGTAAACCTGACCGACGGTTCGGAAAACCCGGTTGGTGAATGGAATACCATGGTTATCGAATGTGTGGCCGACCATATAAAAGTCTGGGTAAACGGCGACCTGGTGAATCATGGATTCAATGCAACGGCAACCAAAGGGCAAATAGCCATACAGGCCGAAGGTTCAGAAGTGGAATTCCGAAAACTGGAACTTACACCTATCACCAAACTTACAGAATAGTGGGTAGGCTGTATTTTTAATTCAATATCAATGCTGATTTTTTGTCTCATCATCTGATATCTAAAGTCTTTTAATTATAAAAAATGGCAGATAATTCATTATTAAGTAAATACGAAGCAATTCAGCACCGTTTCGAAGAAGTTTCACAGCAAATTACCGATCCATCGGTAATGAATGACATGAAACGGTATGTAAAACTCAACCAGGAATACAAACGGCTCGACGCGCTGGTTCAGGCATTCAGGGAATATAAGGCACTTTGCGATAATATAGAAGCCGGTAAAGAGATTCTCGAAACGGAGAGTGACCCCGAATTGAGGGAAATGGCGCGCGAAGAGAGTGAAAACACCGAGAACTTTCTGCCGGAAAAAGAAAAGCGTATTAAAA
>CAZMDP010000274.1:0-4247 GCA_964565015.1 uncultured Prolixibacteraceae bacterium
TCTCCACGCAACCCGTTCAGGTAATTTATTGACTAATTGTTACTTTAATAAGAATTTTTGTTTTTGGTGAGCTCATAAATTTTAGCTTAAGGCTTATAAAACAGAGCAGAAATCTTCGTCAATTAAAATTTATAAGAACACTTCATCGCTTAATGGTTGCCTTTTTCCAGTTCCTCTTTATAATCGGCCATAATGTTTTTTTCATCTATAGCCAGCATAATTACGTCGAGCATTATTTCGCGGCTGAATGCTTCGCTATTGAAAGTAATGTCAAAAATTTCAGGGGCATCGAGGCCTTTGCCCATAGCCGCGTGGCGATATGCATACCGCTCTTTTTCTACACGTTCGATAAATTCGATGGCCTCTTTCCGCGATACCTTGTCTTTTTCCATTATACTCTTTATGCGGTACTCCATCGGGGCTACCACTCTAACGTGCAGGGCATTTTTTATATCACCGGCAATAATGTTGCTTGCACGTCCCACAATAATACAATATCCATCTTCTGCAAAGGTGCGTATAACCTCTACTACCGTGCGCTTAACTTTTTTATCGCTTTTATATTTCTTCTCATTAAAGGCATTAAGTAATTCTTCAAATGCCGGACGGTCAACCTGCCTGAAAACTTTATATACTCTTTCCGGATCAAGATCAAGTTCTTTTGCGCTTTCCTGAAAAATTTCCTTGCTTAGCACCCTCCATTTACGTCCGGGATATCTTTCGTTCAGCCTTTTTGCAAGGTCTTCGGCAATTGCAATACCCGAACATCCTACTTCCCTCGATATGGTAATTACCGGTCCTGGTGGCCGCTCTCGCTTGTGCGTTGGTTCAGCTTTTTTATACAACATTCGTCTGTTTAAATACTCGAGCAAAGAGTTTTTCATAGTCATACTTGATTTTGTTTTTTGTTTTTTACGATGAATTTAATGGCCAGGTTTTATGCTGTATTGCATTTTTAAAGATGATTTTTATCATTTTAAACGGAAACTTTTGCAAACCTTGCATGGCAACAATTGTGTTTAAACTTAAAAAGAATTATTTTCGGGGTCAAACCATAACAAAGAATATCATGTTCGATAAAATTGTTTATTCAAACCGCAGGCAGAGATTGATCAATTCGGTAAAAGAAGGGGTTATTTTAATATTAGGGAATGTTGATTCTCCGATGAATTATCCGGCCAATACATTTCATTTTCGTCAGGATAGTACGTTCCTCTATTTTTTTGGGCTCGATTTTCCAGGCCTTGCCGGATTAATTGATATTGAAAGCGGAGATCAGATTCTGTTTGGCAACGATATAGATATTGAAGATATTATATGGATGGGACCTCAGGAGTCCATGTCGGATAAGGCAAGAAGGGCCGGAGTTGAAAAAACGCAACCCTTTAATAGACTGCACAACTACATCAAAGACGCAATTAGTGCCGGAAGGAAAGTTCATTTTCTTCCCCCTTACAGGGCTGAAAATAAAATTCTTCTTCAGGAGCTGACAGGAATTGCCATTTCAAGGCAAAAAGAGTATGCTTCCGTTGAATTGATAAAGGCTATTGTTGCCCTTCGGTCGATAAAAGAGGATTGTGAAATCAGTGAAATAGAAAAAGCCTGTGCAACAGGTTATCAGATGCATGTTGCAGCCATGAAAATGGCAGTTGAAGGTGAATGGGAGCAAACAATTGCAGGCCGTATCGAAGGGTTAGCCGTTTCGGCTGGTGGAATGCTCTCTTTCCCGGTTATTCTTTCACAAAACGGGGAAACCCTGCATAACCATGACCATAGCCAAATGTTACAAAAAGGACGTTTATTGATTGTGGATGCAGGAGCCGAAACAAAATTGCATTACGCCTGCGATTTTACGCGGACAATACCGGTTGGTGGAATATTCACTCAACAACAGCGCGAAATATACGATATTGTATTGGCTGCCAACAACAAAGCAACGAGTCTGGTTAAACCAGGGGTTACCTATTTATCTGTTCATCTGGCAGTTTGTGAGGTTATTGCGCAAGGTTTAAAAGAAATTGGGCTTATGAAAGGCGATGTGAAGGAAGCTGTGGCCAATGGGGCCCATGCTTTGTTTTTCCCTCATGGATTAGGTCATATGATGGGGCTCGATGTTCACGATATGGAAGACTTAGGGCAGATTTATGTAGGTTACGATGATGAAATCAGACCTGTTCCGCAATTCGGAACCGGGTACCTTCGGCTCGGACGGCGGTTGCAATCTGGGTTTGTAATAACCAACGAACCTGGAATCTATTTTATTCCGGCGCTTATCGATAAGTGGAAAGCGGAAAAATTAAATGCTGATTTCGTTAATTTTGAAAAGGTTGAGAAATACAAAGGATTTGGTGGGATCAGAATTGAAGATGATCTTCTTGTTACATCAAACGGAAGTCGGATCTTAGGAGAAAGGGTACCCGTACTTCCCGATGAAATTAAAAAGATCGTAGGTTCTTAATTTACAGGTTTCAGAGCCGGTTTTAATATGCGATTATAAAAATAGTCGAGTTCCACCATTATCTCGTCCCGAATTTCCCTGCAATTTTCGAGAATTTGTTTTTCATCCTTGCAGTTCTTAAACGGATTACGGAATCCAAGGTGCAACTTTCGTTTATACTTAACAGGAGGCAATTTAAGCTCTTCAGGTGTTCCGTCGCCCACTGTAATAAGGTAGTCAAATTCTAAATGGCTGTATTCACTGAAATTCGCCGGTTTGCGCATGTCAATTTTTATACCTACCTCCTTCATTACCTCGATGGCTACCGGATTGATTTCAGGAGCAGGGTCAGTTCCTGCAGAATAGATTTCAAGGCTCTTATCCATATTCCGGAGAATGGCTTCGGCTATCTGGCTTCGACAGCAATTACGGATACTAAGGAATAATATCTTCATACTACAAGGTTATTGATTTTCAGGGCAAAAATTTAATCATTTGAACAGTTTTAAAAAAGGGCATTTATCTTAAAATCATACTAAAAGTATTCATATTTATATGTTTTACAGCATAAAATTTTTACCAAAAGTTAGCTTTTATACCCTTCCCCCAAAGAAAAATCTCGAAAATCTTTGAGTATTAATGCGTAAATGTCTATTTTCGTAGCCAAATGCCCGATGTTATTTTTGCGGGTAAGTAACTAATAATTGATTGATTACATGGAATCTAAAGATCTGAAAAACTCTGAAGAGTTAAAGCGTCCGAACAACGACGATACCTTATTGGCCACCGAAGCTGAAAAACCGGCAAGCCCGGTAGATGATGAAACAGTTGAAGTTTCTGTTGCTGAAAAAATAAACAACGAAGTTGAGGAAGACAGAGAAACTAAAACTGATGACATCGAAGATACTGATTTGGCAGATGACAAAACAGCTGAAGAACAAACCTCTTCTGATAATCATGAGGTAATGGTTAACGAAGAAGTCGTCGAGGGTGAATTATCTGAATTAACTGGAGGTGAAGAACCTGTTGTTTCCGGGATATCTGAAGACGAACTATTGGTTGAGGGGAATAAGCCAATAACTGATTTGGAACAAGAAACAACAGTTGAACCGGAAACAGAAAGGGAGAATACAGTCGTTCTTCAAGATGAAGAGAAGTCATTGGAAATGAAGCCTGAAGAAACGAAGGAAGACGTTTCCAATAAAAGTGAAGCCCAGTTTGTTACTGAAAAAGAGGAACCGGTTATCGAAAAACCTCTGCCCGAAGACGAAAAATCAGAGGAAGACAGCAAAGAAATTTCGGATGATGACGAAGATGAGGTAGAAGATGAGGCCGAAGATGAAGAGGGTGAAGGTTTTGATTATTCGCAGTTAACGCAGATCGAACTGATTAATTTATTGCGCGAACAGGTTGAAAGCGGACAGACCAGGGACAGAACAATCAATCTGATTATTGCAGCCTATAATCAAAAGGTAAAAGATTTAATTGCCGAAAAAAGACAAAAGTTTGAAGAAGAAGGCGGGAACCCTGATGAATTTATTGCAGATGAAGACCCTTACGAAAACGATATCAGGGAGCTCATAAAAAAGCACAGGCAGGCAAGATTTGAACAAGCAAAAAAGCTTGAAGCAGAAAAGGAAATAAACCTGCAGAAAAAATATGCTATTATCGAAGAAATTAAAAATCTCCTGAATGCCGAAGAATCTATAAATAAAACATTTCAGGAATTCAGGGAACTACAACGTCAGTGGTACGAAATTGGCCCGGTACCTCAGGCAAAAATGAAGGACCTTTGGGATACTTATCATTT
>CAZMDP010000275.1:0-4233 GCA_964565015.1 uncultured Prolixibacteraceae bacterium
TTATTTTTACGATTTTTATTTTTTTAAATTTTCTTAATAGTCGAGCGATAATACGGCATCTGTGTTGTAAATACGGGTCAACGAATCGGCCTCTTCCCATGACAGGGTGGTGGGAATAAACCGATACGAATTCCGGTTGGGAAACCTGTTTTCGGGGATCACAATATCGAACCTACCCGATTCAAAAAGTATATTGCCAAGAGCTATCATAAGGGTATCCGACGCTTTTAAATCGAGCAAAACGGTATCGACATTAAACTGACGCTGGTAGAAAACCTGTTGTAACGAGTCGCCCCTGAAATCGCGGAATCTGCTGTTTACCGCTCTGTTTATCAGGGTAAGGCTTTGAATATCAGAAGTAATTCTCTCTTGTGGAATTGAGGCAATTTCAATAGGTATGGTCCTCATGGTACTGCACGATGAAAAAAACAACACAACCATAAGGAACAGTACAACCTGAAAACTTGAAATAAGCCAATGTATATATCTGAAATTCATGCTGTTGATAAACTATCTAATTAATAA
Source organism: uncultured Prolixibacteraceae bacterium (assembly GCA_964565015.1). GTDB lineage: Bacteria > Bacteroidota > Bacteroidia > Bacteroidales > Prolixibacteraceae > UBA1413. Next base: position 526 of record CAZMDP010000275.1, read on the forward strand.
TCCCGACGATTTTCCTGTTTCGTCAATAAATTCCCCAGAATTTCCTCAGAAACCATTCCAAACTCAAAATGAAAAGGATAACGAAAAAAATCCATCTCAGGTTCAATATTTCATTTAATAAGGTTTGAAAATAGCTGAACGGTTTGATCCTGGTATTTGAAAGAATGTCGTTTACCATTTCATTTGATTGGTTAGGCAGGTAAAACCCTCCGCCCGATTGCCAGGCCAGTTGGTATAACATACGGTGGTTTGCTTCAGTTTCCATAAGTTCGATGTTTACGGGCATCACAGCAAAATGACCTGATTCAGTATAGGTTACATTCCCAATCTCAACTTTTGCTTCAAAGTGATATTCTCCGGGTGGAAACAACCCTGCATCGAGACGGTAAAATTGGTTCCCACGGTCAAAAAGATAGGTGTATTCCTGTTTTAAAGAATCGCGGATGATCAGGTTTACCTCAGGTGTATTAATAGGTTCAAAGGCGTCGTTATAAACCTCTGCAGTCATCAGAATTGATTCCGTTTCGTTATAAACCGGTTTAAATCCCACTATGAAATTGTCTTCATTATCGCGGTTGGCAAGGTATTGAACCAGTTTGTCGATCAATTCGGTAAACTCCTCATGGCTGTCGCTCATCAGGTAATTGTACATACGCCATCTCCATATCCCTTCCCCGAATATAACCCCGGCCTTTATTCCGTTACGGTTCGAAATTGCCATTAATGGGCGGTCGGTTTCAATGTTCCTCAATCTCTGAAACAGAATTACGTTCCATAAATGATCGAGCTGGTATTGGGCAAAAGGTGCCTTCAATGGCGGATAACGTTCGAGGTTACCTGCCAGTTTTTCACTTAAAGTAAATGTTACAAACGATTTATTTATAACTGGTTGTGCCTCTTCCATATTCCCTGCCTGCAGGTTGATCTCAATCCCCTTTCCAATAAGGTTGAATTGCGGGATATGTGTTTGGCTTCCTATCACAATAAGGATTGGTATCCGTTGCCGGTTTGCCTCTTCAAAAATGAGCCGTCCCGATTGTGCCGCAGACGGTATCTGATTTAATACAATAAGATTATAGTCCTTCATATTGGCAGGATAGGGCTCTTCACTAAATAACGAAACCTCATAATTTACCCTGCTTTCCAGTGCATCCTTAATTGCTCCGGCATCGGGATGTACCCCATTGGATATGATCAGTATCTTTTGTTTGTTTTCAAGTACATTTATTACAAATTGCTGTGAGTTGTTTATTGTATTTTGCTCATCAACAGCACTTTCAACCAAAACGGTGTAAAACTGTAACCCTTTGTTTTTTGCATCAAGGAGTGTCGAAACAGTGCGAAAACCATTGCTTTCGCCAGTGTATATATTCTCATTGTATATTGTTTCGCCCCTGTTTTTAATTGAAAACCGTAAATTTTGACCGGGCATTCCCTGATATATTATATCTACTTCAACAGGAAATTTATTGCCCAAAAATGCATTACGGTTTACCCTTACATCGCTTATCCTCACGTCCCTGTGTTGTGTAGTGTCGCCAAGTGCAAGAGTATAAACCGGATATGTCAATTGCCGGGCTGAATAGATGGGATTTTCCCCCTTATTGAAAATTCCATCGCCAATAAGCAGCATTGCTCCCACATTTTCGTTGAAATGATTATTATAAACTGCCTGTATTACATCACTATATGCCGATCGTTTTTCAGTAAAATCAGGAGTATAGTTTCTTCTTACCTCTTCGCCAAAAGTATGGGAAACTACTTCATATTTTCCTGAAAGGCTTTCACCAATTGAACTGATCATGGATGAAATCGCCTCACTATTTGCTTCTTTGTTCCTTATTCCGGTTACCGATGAAGAATTATCGATAGCAAGAATTATTACCGGATTTTGAATAACCCTGCGGAGAGTTTTGATCAGAGGGCCGGTAAGCATAACAGCCGCAGAAAATACTGCCAAAAACCGTAAAGTCATGAGCAATCGTTTCTGCCACGGTGTGAGTTCTGAACCATCGCGGCTTCTGAAATAAAGTAAAAATGTTATACCAAATGCGATTAATATGCTGAATAGCATTATTAATCCCCAATATTTTTCGTTGAAAACTATTTCCAAAACAAAAAGGCTTTACATTAAGAGCCGGTAAAATTAGCAAAGTGCGGCTTATTTTAAAGATTTAAAGGTAATATTGCAGAAAATATATGAGTTATGAAGAATCCGATTATATACCCGAAACGATTGGTGCTGACCCTGATCGCCTTATGCCTTTTAGTAGCTGCATCGGCACAATCAAATCATAATCCGGAAAGAATTAAACAGGCCATCCAATACCTTGCTTCTGAAGAACTTGCAGGACGAAAAGCAGGGGAACCTGGCGATTCGCTGGCAGCATTATTCATCCGAGATCAGTTCAGGAACATGGGTCTCAAAATGCTTTACGATAATGGCTTTCAACGGTTCACGCTTGTATCTTCGGTTGAAACAGGGAACAACAACAGCCTGTCATTAAATAATCTGAGCTTTGAATTGAAATCCGATTTTCTGCCGTATTCATTTTCAGCCAATTCAAAAATAACCGCTCCGGTTGTTTTTGCGGGCTATGGTTTATACATTGATCATGATTCATTAAAATGGAATGATTATGCCAACCTTGATGTTACCGGCAAATGGGTATTGATCCTTAAAGGCGACCCTGAAATTGATAAACAGGAAAGTCTTTTTACACCTTATTCGGAAGAAAGGGCCAAAGTGCTTACTGCACTCGATAAAGGTGCAGCAGGAGTTCTCTTTGTTGCGGGTAGTAAATTCAGCGAAAAAGATGAACTACAAAGCCTGTTTTACGATAAAAACAGCAGCACTTATTCTATTCCTGTATTTCAGGTTACGCGCCGTGTAGCCGATTTGTTACTCCAAAATACCGGAAATACCATCGTGCAGCTCGAAGATAAAATCCATTCAAATATGGCCTCTATTGTATTCGATACAAAATATATATTAACCGGCCAGGCCGATGTTATCCAAAAAAATGCTGTAACCCGAAATGTAGCCGCAATGTTGCAAGGTTCCGATCCCATATTAAAAAACGAATATGTGGTCATAGGAGCCCACTACGACCATCTGGGAATGGGAGGACCTGGCTCCGGATCAAGGGCTTTGGACACCCTTGCAATTCATTATGGTGCTGACGATAACGCATCGGGAGTTGCAGCTGTACTTGAAATTGCCGCAACCGCTGTTAAAGAAAGATCGAACCAACGGTCGCTGATATTTGTGGCATTCGGAGCGGAAGAGATGGGGCTGATCGGGGCAACAAAATTTACAGCCGATCCGCCTGTCGATTTATCAAAGGTTATCGCAATGTTCAACTTCGATATGGTTGGACGATTTGACCAGAATTCCCGCTCTTTGAGTATCGGGGGAACTCAGACAGCGTTGGAATCAGAAGAAATACTGAATCGGCTTAACGCGGGTTTCAACCTGAGTTTTTCACCCGAAGGTTCGGGGCCTTCAGACCATGCGGCTTTTTATATGCAAAATATACCGGTTTTCTTTATTTCGACAGGCGCTCATGGCGATTACCATACTCCCTTTGATACGCCCGATAAAATCAATTATGAAGGAATTGTTACGGTAACCAGTTATATTTGGTCTGTTGTTCAGGAAGTTGCCAATAGACAGGATAACTTAACTTTTCAGGAATCAGGATCTAA
>CAZMDP010000276.1:0-4220 GCA_964565015.1 uncultured Prolixibacteraceae bacterium
GTGAAATAAATATCGTCATTCTTTTTCCTTCCAGTTTTGGCAATTGTTCAACTTTACCATACTCTTCGAGGGCTGTGGCAAACTTCAGCAGCAAAATTTCGCCCTGTTCCTTAAAAAGGATCGATCTGCCTTTAAAAAACACATAAGCTTTAACTTTGGCGCCTTCCTGAAGGAATTTCTCGGCGTGGCGGAGCTTAAAGTTAAAATCATGCTCGTCGGTCTGCGGTCCGAAACGGATTTCTTTGACCACAACTTTTACGGTTTTAGCTTTGATCTCTTTTTGTTTCTTTTTTTGCTGGTAGAGAAATTTCGAGAAATCGATGATTTTACAAACCGGTGGATCGGCTTTTGGTGAAATTTCAACCAGGTCGAGATCGAGTGCATCGGCCATTTTCAGGGCGTCGCGCAACGAATAGATACCGGGATTTTCAATATTGTCGCCCACCAGGCGCACCTGCGGAACCCTGATTCTTTCATTGATCCGGTACCCGCCCGTGTCCTCCTGTTCCTGGCGCTGACCGGCCTTCGTTAAAACTTTTTTCTCAGCTATAATTTAGGTCCTCCTATATTAGTTATACAATCCTGTTAATTGTTTTTTCACTTCTTCTTCAATGAATTGTGCGAAACCGGTCACACTCATGGTGCCTTTATCGCCTTCGCCCTGACGTCGTACCGCAACAGTCTGGTTTTCTTCCTCTTTTTCACCAACTATGAGCAGATAAGGTATCCGTTTCAGTTCATTATCGCGTATCTTTCTGCCAATCTTTTCGTTACGGTCGTCAACGAAGCTGCGAATATCGGAAAAATTTAAAATATCTGAAACTTTCCTTGCGTAATCGTTGTATTTTTCGCTGATGGGCATCACTACAACCTGCTCGGGAGTAAGCCAAAGCGGGAATTTTCCGGCCGTATGTTCAATCAGCACGGCTACAAAACGCTCCATCGAACCAAAGGGGGCGCGGTGGATCATAACCGGACGGTGGCGTTTGTCGTCGGCACCTATGTATTCGAGCTGGAACCGGTCGGGCAGATTGTAGTCAACCTGAATGGTTCCCAACTGCCAACTGCGACCCAGCGCATCTTTTACCATAAAGTCGAGTTTAGGCCCGTAAAAAGCAGCCTCTCCCAATTCGGTAACGGTATTTAAACCTTTCTCTTCACACGCTTCAATAATAGCCCTTTCGGCCTTGTCCCAGTTTTCGGGCGTGCCAATATATTTTTCAGGTTTTTCAGGGTCGCGCAACGAAATCTGTGCACGATAATCGTTGAATTCGAGTGCTTTAAAAATAATAAAAACGATATCGATTACCTTTTTAAACTCGTCTTTCAACTGATCGGGACGGCAGAAAATATGGGCATCGTCTTGTGTGAATCCCCTCACACGGGTCAATCCGTGCAGCTCTCCGCTCATTTCGTAACGGTAAACCGTACCGAATTCGGCCATACGCAACGGTAGGTCTTTATACGAATGGGGCTTCGATTTGTATATCTCACAGTGGTGCGGACAGTTCATCGGTTTGAGCAGGTACTCTTCGCCTTCAGCTGGTGTTTTAATTACCTGGAACGAGTCTTTGCCGTATTTTTCGTAATGTCCCGAAGTTTTATAGAGTTGAACATCGCCAATATGCGGGGTAATTACCTGGTCGTAACCAAATTTTTTCTGAATTTTTTTCAGAAAATCTTCCAATTGAGCCCTTAACTGCGCCCCTTTGGGCAACCACAAGGGTAACCCCTGCCCTACCGAATCGGAAAAAGTGAACAATTCGAGTTCTTTGCCTATTTTACGGTGATCGCGCTTTTTAGCCTCTTCGAGCATAAGCAGGTAATCATCGAGCATTTTCTGCTTCGGGAAAGTAATGCCATACACGCGGGTCAGCATTTTGTTCTTTTCGTCGCCACGCCAATAGGCACCGGCAATCGACATCAGTTTAATGGCTTTAATATAACCCGAATTAGGAAGATGCGGCCCACGGCACAAATCAGTAAAATTGCCTTGCTTATATAGGGTAATGGTACCGTCTTCGAGCTCACTGATCAATTCCAGTTTCAGTTCGTCTCCCTTTTCGGTAAAATATTTCAGTGCGTCCGACTTGCTTATATCCGAACGTCGGATTTCTTCTTTCTGCCGGCTAAGTTCCAGCATTTTTTTCTCGATCTTTTCCAGGTCTTTCTCTGTAAGTTGCTGCCCGCCTGGCAGGTCGATATCGTAATAAAAGCCATTTTCGACAGTTGGCCCTATTCCGAATTTTGTCCCGGGATAATAGCTCTCGATGGCTTCGGCCATAAGGTGTGCCGACGAGTGCCAGAAAGTATCCTTTCCTTCGCGTTCGTCCCATGTATGCAAACGGATCGAAGCATCGTTACGGATAGGACGGGTAAGGTCCCAAACCTCGCCATTGACCGATACCGAAAGTACTTCTTTGGCAAGCCTCGGCGAGATGGCTTCGGCTATCTCCAATCCGGTAATACCCGGTTCAAATTCGCGAACACTATTATCGGGAAGTGTTATTTTAATCATCGCTTTTTACTTATGCTAAAAAAAATCAGGGAGCAAAGAAAATACTTTCATTATAAACTGTATATTATGGGCATTTTTTTGACAAGGATTAACACAGAAAAAACTTAACATTAATTTGCTATTTTAGCCATCCTTAAATTTATAATGAAGATTATTAGAAAAACAGATTGAAAGCATTTAAAAGAACATGATATGCGTTATACAATTCTATTTCTGACGCTCTGGATTTCAGCGTTTATAGTTTCAGCTCAAAAACAGATCACCCTCGAAGACCTGTTTCAGAAAAGTACCTTTTCGCAAAGTTCGGTACAAGGGCTCCGCTCGATGAACGATGGTAACCATTATACCGTCATGGAAAACGGCTCTCAGGTTGTTCGGTACAATTATCAGACAGGGCAAAGGGTTTCGGTAGTTTTCGACCTGTCGAAGGTGAAGGATGCCCCCATTTCTCGTTTCAGCAATTATGAGTTCAGTAACGATGAAACGAAAATTCTGCTAACCACCGATGTTGAGCCCATTTACAGGCGCTCGTTCAAGGCCACCTACTATGTATGGAACTCAGTAACCGAAGAGCTTTTGCCGCTTTCGGACAAAGGGAAACAGCAACTGGCCACCTTTTCGCCCGATGGGGAGCGTGTTGCCTTTGTGCGCGATAACAACCTGTTTATTAAAAGTCTGCGATTTGGTACCGAAAGTCAGATCACTTACGACGGCGAACGTAACAAAATCATCAACGGCGCCCCCGATTGGGTTTATGAAGAAGAATTTGGGTTCAGCAAAGCATTCGCCTGGTCGCCCGACAGTAAATTCCTGGCATTTATGAAATTCGACGAAAGCGAAGTTAGGGAATTCGGCATGACCATGTTCAGGGGTGATAAACCAGCACTTGATGAATATGCCCTATACCCGGAAAATATTACCTTTAAATACCCTAAAGCAGGTGAGCGGAATTCCGATGTAAAGGTCCTGGTTTACGAAATCAGATCGAGGACGACCATTACAGCCGATGTGGGGTCCGAAACCGATCAGTACATCCCACGATTAAACTGGACCCCCGATGCCAACGACCTGGTAATAATGCGTATGAATCGCAGACAAAACAAACTCGATGTATTGTATGCCAATCCGTTTACCGGAGAATCGCGACTTATTCTGCGAGAAAGGAACGAAAAATATGTGGATGAAGATTTTCTCGATAAGTTTGTTTATCTCGATAACGGCAATTTTGTCCTTACAAGTGAGCGGAACGGCTATTCACACTTATATCTTTACGATAAGCAGGGGTTTCAGATTGCGCAATTGACTTCGGGAGAATTCGATGTGACCGATTTTTATGGATTCGACCCGGCCAGGCGACTATTTTATTATCAGGCAGCAGCCGAATCTCCATTGCGCCGCGAAGTCTATTTTGTCAGTCAGGACGGTAAACGAAGGGGAAAATTGTCAACCCTTCAGGGAACCAACCGGGCCGACTTCAGCAAAGGGTTCAGGTATTTCATCAACTATTTCAGCAATAGCTCCACGCCTAACCTGGTTACCCTGCACGATTGGCAGGGCAAACAACTGAGGGTTCTTGAGAGCAACGAAAAACTAAAAAATACGTTGAAAGAATACCAGATTGCTACAAAGGAGTTCTTCAAGTTTACCACTTCCGAAGGAGTTGAACTTAATGGCTGGATGCTGAAACCGGCCAATTTCGATG
>CAZMDP010000277.1:0-4203 GCA_964565015.1 uncultured Prolixibacteraceae bacterium
ATGGAAGTCTGGTGGTTACCAACGGGGGATTTAACCCTGCACTTACCATTATGGCCTTAGGCTTTTATGTCGGTCATCATATTGTTGATATGTGGAACGGAACCAAACTTAAATCTTAAACCAAAGAAACATGAAGAATAGATTCAGGCTGCCCGTCATTTTATTTTCTGCGATTTTATTAGTTCTACTACTGGCAGGTGGTTTTTATACCTGGTGGAACCATGCATCGCCCGAAAGAACCTGTACAAATTGCCATGAAATCAATCGGTCGTTTAATACATGGACTTCGTCGGCACACCGCGAAGTTGCTTGCAAAGAGTGTCACGGAACAGCATTGAGCAATGGTATCCACAGCCTCCGGGAAAAATCGAAAATGGTTTTTTCGCATCTAAAGTACGATATGCATAGCGATGATATCCGCTTATCGGAAGCACAGATTCTTGAAACGATGGACCGTTGCCGGAACTGCCATCAGTCGGAATATGCAAAATGGCAGTCGGGAGGCCATTCTGCCCATTATGCCGCAATTTTCCTGAACGAAAACCAGAACAGTAAAGAGCAGCTAAATTACGATTGCCTCAGGTGCCACGGAATGTTTTACGAAAATACCATCGAGGAACTGGTTGAACCTATTTCGGTGCAGGGCCCTTGGCAGTTAAAAGACCCTTCGAAAGCTTTGCAGCCAACCATTCCATGTATGGCATGCCACAATATCCATAGTCCTGGTGAGCCATTGCAGCAACCCGATTATTCAGAACCAAAAAACATTTTCTATGGCAGGAATATTTCCAATAAATCGTTGGGATTTTACAGCCGGCACGAGAAGATGCACTTTGCACCAGCTTCGCTGCCCGATCCGGTAATTATCGTTTTTGGAGATACAGTCAGAACACCCAAAGACCCTGTTTACCGCTTATGCGTACAGTGTCACGCACCTTCGGTATGGCACGAAGCGGGTACTTCCGACGATCGCACCCCTGTGGGTGTACACGAAGGAATCAGCTGCAGGGCATGTCATGAAACCCACAGTAATAACCAGCGAAATTCGTGCGACAAGTGCCACCCGGGTATCAGCAATTGCAACCTCGATGTGAAAACCATGAATACCAGCTATTTCTCACCATCGAGTCCAAATAACATTCACTTTGTCAGTTGCAAAAGCTGTCATCCCGAAATGCCAGCCCGAAGAAACTTCAAAGCGATTTCCGCTCAATAAATTCGAAGGGTGTCCTGATTTGCCTGAAGTCACGGGTAAGGATCATTTGAGCTATCAGACGGCCAATCTCATCGTGGTTGGTCGAAATGGTGGTAATCCCATCTTCGAGTATTTCTTTGACCGGGTTGTCATTATAAGCCACAAGGCCGATATCGTGCCCTGTTTTCAGGCCTCTTTCGCGTATCAATTTGATAAACGAATACAAATCGTCGTCTGAAACAATAACATATGCTTCGTTTGCCCTGATATTGTCGGCCTGGAGTTTTTCGATAACCGAAAAACGAAGATTGTTTACCTGACAAAAAATCTGAAAACCGCGCACAATCCGTCTCGAATAAAACTGGTCGGCAGGAAAAACAAGATTGACCTGCTTATATTTTCTTAATAAAGCCAATCCCCTTGTTAACGCAAGTTGAATATCGGTTTCAAAATCCTGGTAAACCACCGGATATTCGCGAAGATTTTCGGGGAACCGGTCGGCTATGATTACTTTTTCTTTGGGAACACGTCTGATGATGCTGGCATAATCGGCCTGCTCGTGCTTGAAATGCGGAAGTATAACAAAAAAATCGTAGTTGTTCAGGTTATTGTCAATTATAGACCCGAACTCAGTCAAATCATGGTTATAAATAAACACATCGACACTGGCTTTTGAGCCTAAAGACCCTACCAGCGAATAATATATGCTCCGTTTGTAGTTACTTAGCTTATTGAAAATAAGGGCAACGCGCAGTTTTTTATACAAACTAATCTGGTTCACAAAATAACCTTTACCCCTTACTGCCAATAGTACGCCCATTTTTTTCAGGCATATGTATGCTTTCTCTACCGTGTCGCGCGAGAGAATGAGTTCCTCACTGGTTTCGTTTATAGACGGAACCCGTTGTCCTTGCTTAAATATTCCCGATTCGATATCGCTGATAATCAGATCGACTACCTGCTTATATTTGGGAATTTCAGATTCCGGGTTGATCCTTTCGTAAAACAACATCGTTATAATTAAGGTCTTACACAATTTCTTCTATTCATACTACATTTATCAGACTGATTATTCTTCGTTTAGTGAAGATCAAGCATCAATTTTAGATTATAATCGATCTGCCTTAGGTAGCTTTCTTCTAATTCTCCTAATAATCCTAAAACCAAATCTTTTTTGATTGTTGCGATTTTATTCAACCTGATGATTGATTTTTTCTTTAGTCCGTTAGATTCACTTTCACGAATCATTATATCATATTCAGCAAAATAATCAATTTGGGATGTGATAAAACACACAACAACATCGAATGATGATTGGGACAAAACTAAAGCTGGTCTGGTTTTAATACCAGTTAAATCAGCAAAAGGGAATGGAATAAGAATTATTTACCCTTCTTCATTTATACCTGACTTTTAAGTCTTTAACCGTATAAATATTTTCATCTTCCTCCAAAAAATCGAATGAACCAGACTCTGAGATTATTTCAGCAATTCCATCACTGATAATTCTGTCATCTAGCCTACTCAACAGAAATTCAGCATAGTCATTGATTTCTTGTATCTTAACATCAGGTAATTGTTTTATAATCTCTATAGTATTATTAATCAGATATTGCCTGTCCATGTTTTCAAAATTTATTCAACTATACAAACTTACAAAAAGGTATGTGTTATTGAAAATATATTTTACATTTGGGTATTTTGAAAAATATATGAATGTTTATGAATAGTTTTAATTTTCTACAAGTGATTAACATCAAACTTATCTGGAATACTACTGAATTTCAATACAATGCGATGAAGTTGTTATTTTTGTTTCTTGTACCGTTTCTGTTATCGTGTGGAGGGCAAACGGGCAAAAATACCCCTGCGGCAAATGAGGATACTGAAACCAGAAGCCTGCAATCGATGCAGGATCATCCCGGTAAGAGGGTGTACGACCAGTATTGCAAGGCGTGCCACATGGCCGATGGTTCAGGGATCAGGGGCATGCATCCCCCGCTCATTGGCAATAAAACAGTTAATGGCAGGAGCGACCGGCTGATTGAGGTAACCCTTAAAGGAAAATCGGGTAAGATTGTTATCGACGGTGTTGAATACAATGGGATAATGCCACCGCATAATCATTTAACCAATCAGCAGATAGCCGATGTTTTAACCTATGTAAGGCAAAATTTCTCGAATAATTCGGGGCCGGTCACTCCCGAAGAGGTGGCAAAACTCCGGTAATTTTTACTGTTGTGCGTCGGTTCCGCGCTCTTCCCGCTTCCGTCTCGTTCGATTCGACGGGCATCGTAAACCCGTATCCTTTCGAGGTTAGCCTTTCTATAGCAATCCCCCGAGCGGTGAGGTAATCGACTACCGCTTGTGCACGCTTTTCCGAAAGATCGAGGTTATAGGCCGCAGTACCTACATTATCGGTATGTCCCTGTATCTCGACCTGAAGCGATGGATTTTGGACGAGGAATCGTGTAAGTTCGTCCAGTTCGGGTTCCGATGTTTCCAATATCTTATCGGAACCGGTATCGAAAAACAGATTGTACAGGTGAGTTTGACTGCCAACTTTAACAGGCACCAGAAAAATATCCCTGTAAACCGGTTCGGGTACCTCCGAAGTATTCTCTACCAAAAAATGTTCAGAGAAAAACAGATACCCGGGCTGATTTACATGAAAAGCAAATTCCTGTCCGGCAGGTAACGTAACCGTAAAGATACCTTCGCGGTCTGCTTTAAGAATTGTTTCAACAGGAAGTCCGGCTTCAAGTCCGGTCAGCTTAACTGACGCTGCTACCGGATTTCCTGTTTCGGCATCGGCTATTTTTCCCCTTATATATGTTACAGGGGCTGGTCTGAGCGATTCATCCAGTTCAAAACTATAAATATCCATTCCATATTCAGTAACCCTGTCTGATGCCATAAAGGCTGTATAACCTGTCCGGTCAATAACAAGCCCCTGCTCGTTCCTGTTGCTGTTGAGCGGATAGCCCAGGTTTGTCGCACGCGTCCAC
>CAZMDP010000278.1:0-4194 GCA_964565015.1 uncultured Prolixibacteraceae bacterium
CCCGCTTTTCGGGGATGTTAAGCTTACCCAAAAAGATATCCATGAATTTCAGTTGGCAAAGGCAGCTATCGCGGCCGGACTAAACATACTCGCCAAAACTCAGGGGAAAGATATTTCCGATATTTCTGAAATATTTATTGCAGGAGGGTTCGGAAATTACATCAACCTCGACCATGTTGTTTCGACCGGTATGATCGGACTTGACAGGGAACGTATCCATAAGTTCGGAAACACTGCCCTTATCGGGGCAAAAATGTTTTTGTACAAGGGAGAAGAGTTAAGCAATCAAATACTCGAAATTACCAGGCATATCAACCTCGAAAGCAGTAAGGACTTCCAGGATATATATGTGGATAATATGATTTTCGGATAGAATTTTTATTCGATCATTTTTTGCAGATCAGGGTATGAGTTATTGAATTTTAATGTACATTTGTACACTGATGAACAAATGTACTTTCTATGGAAGAAGCCAGGCTAAAACTGATGTACCGGGTTGCCCGGGATTATTACCAACGTAACCTCACACAACAGGAAATTGCCAACAAATTTGGTATTTCGAGGATTATGGTATCGAGGTTACTGGCCCGCTCGATCGACGAAAAAATTGTTGAAATAAGGCTCCATATCCCCGATGATCCCATTTTTGATGTGGAAAGGAAACTTGAGGAGAAATTTGGGCTCCGCGAAGCCATTGTGGTTCAATGTACATCGGATGATTACGATCGGGTACTCGATTGCCTTGGCGAAGCTGCCGGCGAATATCTTTTACGTATCCTTCAGGAAAACGAAACCATCAGTGTTTCGTGGGGGAAAACCCTGCTGGCCATGGTAAACAATATGCGAAAATCGAACTTTCCCGAAATAAGGATTACCCAGATGATAGGCGGGTTGGGTTACCCCGAGGAGGATATGAGCGGCACCGAACTGGTAAGGAGGTTGGCCAATATGCTGAATGCAAAGGCTAGGTTGCTGAATTCGCCCGGAATAGTGAGGACCCCCGAAATTTGCAGGGCCTTAAAAGCCGAACCCCAGGTGAACCATACCCTGAAAATTGCCCGGAATGCCGACATTGCCCTGGTGGGCATAGGCAGTTTCTCCCCCGATTCAATCTTCAGAAAAACAGATGTTTTCTTTACCGAAGAAGACAATGAATACCTTGATAAGATGGGTGCGGTAGGCGATATTTCGCTTCGGTTTTTTGATGTTGAAGGAAACTTTATCGATGGTGCCGGCAACGACAGGGTGGTAGGGCTAACCGTTGATGAAATCAGGGAAATACCGCGCGTGGTTGGCATTGCCGGAGGAAGCCACAAACGCTCAACCATCGGGGCAGCCCTGAAGACCGGCCTGCTGAATGTTCTGATTACCGACAAGGAGACCGCCGGAATTTTATTGAATGAATAGACTAAAAAAATAAACCATGGAAAAATTATTGTTGGGTCTCGATTTTGGCACAGGAGGGGCAAAAGTCTCCATTATAGACACACAAGGCAATGAGGTTGCCTATGCATTTGAGGAGTATCCCATACTGACATGCCAGCCTGGCTGGTCGGAGCACGATGCGGCAAACTACTGGGCAGCCACATGCCGCCTGATTCGTAAGGCTCTGAAAGAGAACGGTATTGATTCGGGTGCCATTAAAGGATTGGCTGTTTCATCGGCATTACCTTCGCTGGTTTTGGTTGACAAAGATTCAAATCCGGTCCACCATGCTTATAACCTTATGGATAAACGGGCTACCCGGCAGGTAGAGTGGATCAGGCAAAATATCGGCGCAGACAGGGTATTTCAGATTTCGAAGAACAGGCTCGAAGACCACCCTATGATTGTAAACCTTTTATGGGAAAAAGAAAATCGTCCGGATGATTTCAGGAGAGTTGACAAAGCACTGACCATTGATGGTTTTATCAAGCTGAAACTCACCGGTAAGGCTACGTGCCATTATTCGGGGGCGGCCTTTTATGGTGTAGCTTATGACCTGCTGAACCGGGAATTCAATACGGATATGCTCGACAAAATCGGATTATCACCTGGATTGTTTCCTTCGCTTCACAGGTGCGAAGATATTATTGGCTTTGTAACCCCGGGTGCGGCATTATCCACCGGGTTGAAAGAGGGAACACCGGTTGCTGCCGGGCAGGTTGACTGCAATGCCGGATGGATGGGCGCCGGTATGACCGAAGAGGGTGATATTCAGATGAACCTCGGAACCTGCGGCAACTTTGGAATTATTACACGCGATACCAATTTCCCCGATTCGATGATCAATTTCGCTTACACCATCGATTCGGAAAATACCTACATTATTGTACCTACCACTACCACCGGGGGACAGCTTATCCGGTATATGCGCGATAATTTCTATAAGGCAGAAAACGGGCTTCAGGAAGTTTTCGAAACCAACACCTACGACCTTATTAACCGTGAAGCCGAAAAAATTAGGCCGGGTAGCGATGGCCTCATAGTGCTGCCTTTTCTCATGGGCGAACGCACACCTATATGGGATGTCCATGCCCGGGGTACCATTTTCGGGTTATCGCTTAACCACACCCGGGGGCATGTTGTCAGGGCCATGATGGAGTCGGTGGCTTTTGCCTTGTACGATTCGTTCCGAATTCTGCGCGATTCAGGAAAAAAAATCAATGCACCCATTGTGCTGAACGAAGGGGGTGCAAAAAGTAACCTTTGGAGGGCGATCATCACCGATGTATTCAATGTTCCCACCGTATTGGTAAAGCGCCGCACCGGAGCTCCCTATGGCGATGCTATCCTTGCTGGTGTGGCAACCGGAATTTTCAAGGATTTTTCTGTAGCAAAGCAATGGACAGAATACATTGATAAAATGGAACCCGATCAGGGCAATCATAAAACCTATATGCAATATTTCGGGATGTATAAAAAGTTATATGAGGATAATAAAGAGAATTTCAGACTATTGGCCGGCTTGAGACAATAACCAAAATTTAAATTTCAGAGAGAAATTCTTTTAATAATAATCGACAGAAATGGAACTGATTTCAAAACTTCGACAACGCCAGGCCGCCAATAATCCCATAAGCATCGGAATAATCGGATGCGGGCAGATGGGTTCAGGACTGGCACATACCATCCACAATATCACCGGAATGCAGGTTAATGCCATTGCCGACATAAACCCGGCTTTGGCCATTCAAACCTTTATGGAAATGGGGGTTGACCGCAACCAGATCCTGGTTACTGAAAATATTGGCCATGCCAACGATGCCTTACATAAACGAAAGTTTGTGGTAACACCCGATGCTTTGCTGATGACCGACCTTGAGCGGATTGAAGCCAACGTGGAAGTTACCGGATTTACCGATGTAGGCGCAAAAATTGCCCTTACATCCATCGAAAAGCGTAAACCAATCATCATGCTGAATGTGGAAACCGACGTAACCATTGGTTACCTCCTTAACCGTAAAGCACGCGAAAACAAGGCTCTTTATACCGTGGCATCGGGCGACGAGCCCGGTGTTTGCAAAATGCTGTGGGAGCAGGCTTTGCTTATGGGTTTTGAAGTAGTTTGTATTGGAAAAGGAAAGAATAATGTAATCGATTTTGATGCTACACCCGAATCGTGTTACGACGAAGCGAAAATAAAGGATATGAACCCAAAAATTCTGGCTTCGTTCAAAGATGGAACCAAAACTATGGTCGAGATGGCTGCCGTATCCAATGCTACAGGCCTATTACCCGATGTCCCCGGAATGCACGGCCCTAAAGTTGAAATCGAAGATTTGCTGAATGTATTCAAGCCAAAGACCGATGGTGGTATTTTTAACATTAAAGGAACTGTAGATTACAGCACCGGAAAGATTGCCCCCGGAATTTTTGTGATTGTATATACTGGCGATAAGCGCATCATGAAAGATATGAAGTTTATTACCCATGCCGATGGCCCTTATTATTTGCTGTTCAGGCCATATCATCTGTGCGACCTTGAAACTCCCCAATCTATTGCCGAAGCAGTTCTGCTGAATGAAGTAACCGTAACTGCCGAAAATATGAACGCTGAGGTATGTGCTGTTGCCAAAAGAAATTTTAAGGCGGGCGAAAAAGTAAAGGGGATTGGCAGCGCCGATATTTATGGCATGATTTATCAATATACCGAAGCAAAGCTGCTGAAAGCAGTTCCACTGGGAATAGCCGAAATCGGTATTACACTTCCGG
>CAZMDP010000279.1:0-4193 GCA_964565015.1 uncultured Prolixibacteraceae bacterium
GCGGCGAAAGTGTGTTTTGCTTGACAATATCGTCGGAGCTGATCTGCGATACGGCGCCGGTAAGGTCTTTCTTCTGGCGTGTACCATAGCCGATTACAACTACTTCGTCGATACCGCGCAGTTCTTCGGTCATGGTAATCTCAAAGGTTGTCCTGCCTTCAATGGGTATTTCCTGGGTGCGCATTCCCACAAACGAGAACACGAGTACCTGTGCATTCTGGGGCAGGACCATCGAGAAACGCCCGTTAATATCGGTAACCGTACCGGTAAGGGTTCCTTTCACCATCACCGTAGCTCCCGGAATGGGTTCGCCGGCCTGGTTCCGCACCGTACCTGCTATGGTGACCTGTTGTTGTGCCCAGTTCGAAAGGGCATTTTCGTTCATCGGGTTTTTCGAAACCACAATATACCTGTCAACAATCTTGTAGTTCAGGCCGGTTTCTTTCAAAACGTTGTCGAGGATGCGGTCGATGGTCTGATCCTGGATGTTGAGCGATACCGTTTTCTCCAGATCTACCTCATCGGCTTTGTAGAAGAAATAAAACTCACTGATTTCCTCTACTTTAGAGAAAAAGTCTTTCAGGGTAGCTTTTTCAAGCCTGAAATTCAACCGGGTGGTTTGCGAATAGGTCGATGCACCTATCGCCATCATTCCGGCAAACAAAAAAACAGCAGTCAGTTTCATAATCAGCAACATTTTTTTCAGGCCTTTGCTACAGGCCGGTTTTTTCCACTTTTTTTTCATAGATTTGAACTGTTTATTAATTAGACATATTTCACCCTGTGAGGGGTGGGATTATTTTACAGCCTTAAAATGTGCCAGCATTTTAAGGCTTTCTATTTTTTGGCATACAACACAATTTCACTGCTCCGGTCCGAATGCACCTGTATGGTGAACCGGATGGGCGAAGTGAGTTTAATTGCTTCGAGTATCTGATCTATTGGTTTATATTTCAATATGGTACCACTGAACCGAAATTCCCTGATTTTCTCGTCATGGAAACTGATTTTTACGTTGTACCATCGCTCCAGGTCGGCCGCAATTTCGCCAAGCGGTTTGTTCCTGAAGATGAGCTTGCCATTTTTCCAGGCTTCGTAAGGATACGTTTCAACTTTTTGTATGATGTTCTTCTCTCCGGTAAGCGAAAATTTTAACTGTTCACCTGGTGTAAGCATAACTATACCGGTATGATTGGCCGATTGGATACCAAGTGAACCTGAAACCAGTGTGGTTTCAAAATATTCCATATCGCTGTAGGCCCTTATGTTGAACGAGGTACCAAAAACCTTTGCTATTTGCGGGCCCGAATAAACCACGAAAGGGATATCCTCATTCTTTGTTACTTCGAAATAGGCTTCACCCTCGAGGTAAATTTCTCTCTCTTCTTTACTTTGATTGGCCGGAAAACGAAGGGTTGTTCCTGAGTTTAACCAGATGCGGGTTCCGTCGGCGTAAATAAATTCCGAAATCTGGCCGGGCGGCGCAGTAATCTGATGAAAAACAGCAAGCGGTTCAGTGGGGAGTTCTTTTGATTTTCTCCATTCAAAAAAATAAACGGCAAGAAGCGTAACAGCTACAACAGCGGCGTATTTAAGGGTTGAAACCAACATGTTGTAAGTTTTCGATTTTTTCCCCGCTTCTATTTTTTCGCGAAGGGTTTCATATTCTTTGGTCAGGTCAGTATGTTCATTGCCTGAAAACGA
The DNA here is from genome assembly GCA_964565015.1 of uncultured Prolixibacteraceae bacterium. Taxonomy (GTDB): domain Bacteria; phylum Bacteroidota; class Bacteroidia; order Bacteroidales; family Prolixibacteraceae; genus UBA1413. The sequence continues at coordinate 1,705 of CAZMDP010000279.1, forward strand.
TAGGGAATAAATATTTTTTAGCCGGAAAAACTCCTGTCGGTTTTCATCCGATAGGTTGATCCATTGCCGCACCAATGAGGCTTCGGTTTCATCAAGGTTACCGGTTATGTATTGAATTAGTTTTTCCAGCTCCATGTGTAGCTTATTTAATAGTATTACGCAATCAGAAGGTTTTACCCTCGATGAAAATGAAATATTTTTTGTTTTAATGAAACGAGCCCCGATAAAATGGGGTGAGTTCTCCCGCCAAAGCGGGACAGGCTATATTCTACCTTAGAAAACAAACAATTTTAATAGTATGGAATAATATCATTTGCAGGATTCCAACTGGTAGGTATTCTTTCAGGTTTTCCCGGAGAAGTTTCAATGCCCGGGTGATGTTCGATTCGACTGCTTTGACCGATATGTTTAACTCCTCTGCTATTTGGTGGTTTCTGAGCTGGTTGTACCGGCTCAGTATAAAAACCTCGCGGCACCGTTCGGGCATATTTTCGAGGGTTTGTTCTACTATTTTCTGAATATTATCCAGGTCAATCTTCGAAAAATCGAGCTGTTCCAAGGCTCCGAGGTTCAGTTCAATATCTTCAACAGAGGAATGATTTTGTGCCAGAAAACGTTTGCTTGCTTTTTGGTGCCTCAGGTATGATATTGATTCGTTCCGGGTTATGGTGAAGAGCAATGGCTTAAGGTTTTCGTTTTCTTTAAGGGTTTCCCTCTTTTCCCAAAGTTTCATAAAAACTGTCTGCACTATATTTCGGCCAATTTCGCGGTCGTGGAGGTATGCCTGTGCAAAGTGCAGCAATGATTGATAAAACGAACGAAACACGATGCGAAAAGCATATTCGTCGCCTTTTTTAAGCATAGCAACCAGTTCGCTATTTATTTCATTCCTCATCTCCATCAGGTTAGTTAACCCAAAGATAAAGAAATAGCTATTACAATTCTATCCGGTTGTTTCCTGTTTGCAGTTCAATTTTCTTTCCTGCCCAAATAAAATGTGCATTAATTGCTTCGGGAACCCATACTTCACCCTGGATTTTTTCCCCTGCTTTTTTCAGGTTTATTGTAATGTTGCCCAGATGGTGCGGATAGGTTGCCTTGATGTAGTTAAAATTCCCGAACGACGGTGAAATTTCCACTTTACGGTGGCCAGGGCTGATTGGTTTTATTCCGCAAACTGTCCTGAAAAAGTGATAGTTTGGTGCGCTGCTCCAGGGATGGCACTCCGAGCGCTGATTTTCTTCGCCCCATTCAAGCGGAACTTCCACAAAAGTTGTAAGGCCCCGCTCCTTCATCAATTGCCATTCTGATAGATCGGCTTCGAAATAATCCTGTAATCCGGTTTTGCCCATGGCTTCGAAAAGGTAATTGTGCAGGAAAAGGTCAACCTGGCCAAACCAATCTTTGGGTTCGAGCAATTTAAGCATCAAAGTGCGCGCCTCATTGCCCGATACCGCTCCAGCAAGTATGGCAAGCAGGTTAGTAATCTGACTTATCTGTTCATTATCAGGCGATTCGGTATAAAAACCATCCCTGTTTTTACAAAGCCGGTTTACTGCGTTACATATTTCGTCGGCCCTTTTTCTGAAAATTTCGTCCTGTCTGGTTTTTCCTTTAAACTCGTAAATTTCTGCTGCATGACGCAGCGAGTATGCATACTGCAACGTATAAAGCGTGTTGTTGCCCTCATAAATGGTAGGCGATTGCCCGTTCCGGTAATGGCGTGGCCAGGCAAAGGCTCCCCACCATTCAATCGGGCCAAGCAGCCCGTTGGTTTGACGGCGTTTTTCAAACCAGTCGATTACGCTGTAAATTCCCAGGTCGAACTGAGCAATGAAGGCGGTATCATCTTTCCACATCATGTAATCGTGCACCTGGTCGATCCACATCAGCGAATAGGAAGGGATAATGAGGTGGAACGGATTGGGGTAGCAGGCGTAAGTGAGTCCTTCGGGGATGCGCGACTGGTCGAACTGCACAAGTGCGTTGCGGGTAAGCCTGTCGTCGCCCGAAAGGGTCATCAGGGTGAGGTTGTGTACCCTCGAATCGCCCGTATATTGCATTTGCTCGTAGTATGCGTCGGAAAGCAACATATCCTGTGCGCAAAGGCTCACCGAACGCCAACCGGCCTCCATTATCCAGTCTGTCAGCGGGTTGCCGGTTTCAAATTCTGCCTTAAGGGTCAGGGGCGCCCGGCATTCTATGTGGTAATATTCATCAATGGTCAGTGGTTCACTGCCAGTCTCCATATCAAGCTGAATAAATCTGAAGGTACGGATGTAGGTGGGTTTGAAAACCCTGTTGCTGCCTCCATCGGGTATAAATACATCCCTGATCCCGACCATATACTTTCCTTCAATATCGTTTCGGTTTCCTTTGGGCGATTTGTTTTTAACAATCAGGTTTTCGGCATAGCGTGCCCGAATTTTTGCACCCTTGCCCCCCGATACCCGCATTTCGGGGTAACCCATAGTCAGGTGCTCATGGTC
>CAZMDP010000280.1:0-4182 GCA_964565015.1 uncultured Prolixibacteraceae bacterium
AATTACCCCCTGGATGAAGGCTTTTGTGAATGCGCGGGAGTGGATATTAAATAAGTAATTTAAGGTTTATGCTACTGGTAAAAGCATAACGGATTCAGTAAATGGGCTATTCGGATTTTACTGTATTATTTATTCCGTAACGAAGATTGAAAGAAAAACATCATATTTTTGAGCAAAAAATTTGTTTATGAAAATCGATGACGCTGCAAGGTTAAGGGAAATCATTGAGAAAGCTATTGAAGACCATGTAATTACCCACGAAGAATACGACCAAATCATCAATATGGCTACCGATGACGGCCATATTGACCCTCATGAACAGGCATTATTGGCTGAACTGCAGAGAATGCTTCAGGATGGTTCAGTAAAATTCAGAAAGGCAGCGAAATAGTATAGAGTTGTGAAATTCGTTTCCCCAATGTTTGTCAGGCAAATCAACGCTTCGACAATACTTCCCTTTCGTAGTTTTTCACCTGAGCAATCCAATGGGTAGCAGGTGGTACGTTATTCAATTCGCAGTATTGGTTCCATACGTCGCCGAAAGGCATGGCTTTCAGTTCTTCGAGCAGGGCAAGTCTTTCGAACAACCTTCCTTCGTTTTCGTATTTCCTCAGGGTAGCTGTTGGTTCGAGCAGCGCATACAACAGCGCTTTTTGTGCAGCACGCGTGCCGGTAACATACGCGCCGATACGGTTGATACTCGCATCGAAGAAGTCGAGCGCAAGCGCCGACCTTTCGATGGCCCCCGAACGAACCAGTTCGAGTGCCAGTTCGCGCATGGGGTCGCTGAATGTGAGTACATGGTCGCTGTCCCAACGGATTCCGCGGCTGAAATGGAACAATAGCCTTTCGAGGTAGAGGAGCACTGCCGAAACTTTGTCGGCAACCGATTCGGTGGGATGAAAATGGCCCATATCGAGGCAAAGCATTTTTTTGCGGGTTATGGCATACCCTAAATAAAATTCGAACGAACCCACCACAAAACTCTCGCTCCCGATACCGAAAAGCTTGCTTTCAACTGCATCGACCATGTAAGAATTGTTATAGTCTGTTTCAAAAATCCTGTCGAGCGAATCTTCGAGCAGTTGGCGGTAGAGCAGCCGGTTAACGGTTTCATCTTTCGATCCGTCGGGAATCCAGACGTTGTGTACACAGGTACTGCCAAGCGATTTTCCCATATAAGCCGAAATTTCGCGGCATCGGCGGCTGTGTTCGATCCAGAAATCGCGGATACCCGTATCGGGATTGGAAAGGGTAAACCCCGAATCGGCCTTCGGGTGGGCAAAGAATGTACTGTTGAAATCGAGTGCGACGCCTGTTTCTTTTGCCCATGCCACCCAGCTTTCGAAGTGCCGGGGCTCAATCTGGTCGCGGTCGGCATAGCCATGACCGAAATCGCCATAATTGGCATGAAGGTTTACCCGCAATTTACCGGGGACCAGCGAAATAACCTTTTCAAGGTCACTCCTCACTTCATTGATGTTGCGGGCTTTACCGGGAAAATTGCCTGTAACAGCCAATCCACCGCCCGGGTCACCGGGTTTTGGTTCAAACCCTCCTACATCGTCGGTTTGCCAGCAGTGGAGCGAAATGGGTATCTGCGATAATTTTTCGATGGCCAAATCGGTATCTACTCCCAATCCGGCATATCTTTCGCGGGCTGATTCGTATTGGTGCATAGTAATTATTTTTTTGCTTTATCCATTATTTCCACAAAGCGGTTGTAGGCTTCTTGCCATCCTTCCGTTTTCGCCGGCCCGAACAATATGGGGTCAAACGATCCGGATACAATATTGCGAAGTTCATCGAGCGAGTGAATGTAACCCAAAGCGCGTGCCTGCATCAGTATATTCCCTATAGCCGTGGCTTCAACAGGTCCTGCCAGAACAGGCAGGCCAGTTGCATCGGCGGTGAGCCGGCATAGGAAGCGGTTATTGGCGCCCCCTCCTATAATATGTAATTTTTCGATTTTCGTGCCGGTCACCTCTTCAATCTGATGAAGGGTAAATTTATATTTCAGGGCAAGGCTATCGTATATGCACCGCGCTATCTGCCCTTCGCTCAGGGGCACTTTTTGTCCTGTTTTCTGGCAGAAAGCCTGAATGGCTTCGGGCATATTTCCCGGATTGAGGAACCCCGGGTCGTCGGGGTCGATCAAAAACTCAAAAGGAGTGGCCGCCTTACTCATTTCCACAATCTCTTCCCACGATAACCTGCGGTTCGAATCCCATATTCGCTTGCACTCCTGTATGAGCCACATGCCCATAATGTTTTTCAGGAAACGGGTAGTTCCATCGACCCCGCCCTCGTTGGTAAAGTTGAGCAAACGGGTTTTTTCGGAAACCAGTGGCACCCGGCTTTCGATCCCCATAAGCGACCAGGTACCCGAACTGATGTATGCCCAATTGTTTCCCGTGGCCGGAACCGATGCAACAGCCGATGCTGTATCGTGCGAGGCTACGGCAATACAAGGAATTGGCGACGAACTTGTCTCCTGGCAAACTTCGGGCAACAGCGGACCGATAACAGTACCGGGCAGTACCAGATCTTCGACGAGCGAAACCGGTATTCCGGCAGCCTCAAACAGCTTTAATTCCCACTCGGCTTTTCCCGGTTTCAGAAGGGCCGAGGTACTGGCAATGGTATATTCGTTTTTCCGGATACCGGTAAACATATAGCTCAACAAATCGGGCGTAAACAAAAGGCTCCGGGCATTCTTGAGCCCACTGTAACCTGCCCTAACCGAAGCGTACAACTGAAACAAGGTATTGAACTGCATAAATTGCAAACCCGACAGGTGGTATGTTTCTTCCCGACTGAGTACCCTGAAAAATTCGGGCATGATGTGATCGGTACGATGGTCGCGGTAAGCAAACGGCAGGCCGATGATATAACCATCGTCGGTTACCAGCCCGTAATCGACCCCCCAGGTATCGATGCCAACCGAACCGGGTTGTATCCCAAATTCGCGGACACATTTTAAAAGGCCGGTTTTCAGTTCGCCAAACAAATTGTAGATGTTCCAGAAATGGTGTCCGTGAAGGTACATCATCTGGTTTGGAAAGCGGTGAATTTCCTTAAGCAGAAGCTTGTCTCCCGATAGGGTTCCAAGTATTGCCCGCCCGCTCGAAGCGCCTATGTCGAATGCAAGAAACGAATGATCCATTTTTTACCAGCCTATAGAGATATGGCTGCAAATTACTAATTTTTATCCTCTTTTTCCATCCTGTACAAACCTGATTGTTTTCGAAAATCCGAAATCGGATGCTTTAAAAAACAGTAAGGGGAATGAAAAGCAAAATTCAGATCGGGGTTAAACTTAAATACATGAAGAATGTCTAACCCATTAAAATTTTAAAACACTACTATTATGGAAACCAAACGGGAATTTCTCAAAAAACTGGGATTGATAACAGCCGGAATGATGGCCGCCGGGGCAACCAAACAGGCCATAGCATCGAAAAGCATGGTAAACCTGGCAGCTCCGGCAAAAAAAATCGGCCTCCAGATTTATTCATTAGGACGCGAGCTTACCGATGACGTACCAAACGGATTGAAAAAAATCGGCCAGATTGGTTACAGCACCATCGAACTTGCCGGATACCGCGAAAGAAAAATGGGGAACTATACACCCGAAGAATACCGGAAGCTGGCCGAAGACGCCGGATTGAAGATTACCGGTTCTCACGTAAACCCGCCGGCGCGAAAAATCACCCGCGAAAACTTGAAAGAAATTACCGAATTCTGGAAGGTTGCCACCGAAGACCATGTCAGGTTTGGCTGTAAAACCCTGGTACAGCCCATGATGCCGCAAATCGACAACCACGATGATGTGGCCATTCTATGCGAAATGTTCAACAAAGCCGGCGAAATTGCAAAAGCTGCCGGGATCAGATGGGGTTACCACAACCACCACATGGAGTTTCAGCGTGTTGTGAAAGAAGAAGATAAAAACAAAAGAAGTTCGCCCTGGATGCCGGTTGGCGATGTAATTTACGACCTGATGCTGAATGGGACCGATCCTTCGTTGGTTTTCTTCGAGATGGATGTGTACTGGACAGTTATGGGGCAAAACGACCCGCTGGAGTATTTCGAAAAATATCCGAAAAGGTTTCCGGTTTTGCACATTAAAGACCGGTCGGTTCTGGGAAGATCGGGGATGATGAATTTCGAGAATATTTT
>CAZMDP010000281.1:0-4180 GCA_964565015.1 uncultured Prolixibacteraceae bacterium
TATAATATTTTGCTTCGAACTATTTTCAGAATTCTCCATACTTTCAGACTCGATCCTGTTTCTTAAAATTTTCGGATAACTGCCATTTTTTTAACGAACCTGACCATTAATATTTTGGCTTTTCCCCTTTTTCCTTTTGATTTTTAGTTTTTCCTTTTGACTCTTAGCTTCTACCTGGCCACCCTTCCCGAGGCATCGCCGCCCATCAGTTTTTCAACTTCATCGACGGTTACACGGTTGAAATCGCCATAAATGGTGTGTTTCAGGCACGAGGCAGCCACTGCAAAATTGAGTGCTTTCTGGTCATTGTCGGGCCAGGTCAGCAAACCATAAATTAAGCCGCCCATGAACGAGTCGCCCCCTCCTACCCTGTCAACAATATGGGTAATCTGGTAAGTAGGTGCCACAAGCAGGTCGGTACCGTTCCACAGCACACCCGACCAGCTGTTGTGATTGGCATTAATCGAGCCTCGTAAAGTGGTAATCACTTTTTTGCAACGCGGAAATTGTGCCATAATTTGTTTGGAAACCGATTCGTAAGCGGCAGCCTCCACATGTCCCGCAGTAACGTCAACCCCTTCGGGATGGATACCGAGCACCATGGCGGCATCTTCTTCGTTGCCTAAAATAATGTCGGTCCCGGCTACCAGATCGGGCATTACTTCGGAAGCCTTTTTACCGTATTTCCAGAGATTTTTCCTGTAATTAAGGTCGCACGAAACCGTGATGCCCATCCTGTTGGCTGTCTGGATTGCTTCGAGGCAAACATCGGCCGCACCCTGCGAAATGGCCGGAGTTATCCCTGTCCAGTGAAACCAGCCGGCACCATCGAGCACTTTTCCCCAATCGATCATTCCGGGTTTGATTTCCGAAACGGCTGAGTGTGCCCTGTCGTAAATTACTTTACTACCCCTGCTCACAGCGCCGGTTTCGAGAAAATAAATGCCGATACGCTCACCGCCAAACAGGATATTATCGACCCCGACGCCAAATTTGCGGAGCTCCATGGTACAGGCTGTACCCAGATCGTTTTTGGGCAGACGGGTAACAAAATCGACCGGTATTCCATAATTGGCAAGCGATACGGCCACATTGGCCTCGCCTCCGCCAAAGGTGGCAGTGAGGGTTTCTGATTGACCAAACCTTAAAAATCCGGGGGTAGCCAGGCGCAACATAATTTCTCCGAAAGTGACGACTTTTTTCATTTCTGATTTATTTTGATTTTTGATATTAAATTTATGCAATCGATTGCAAAGATATAAAAACAAGTATATCAGTAAAGTATAAAATGCTAAAAATGGTTAAAGGCGCGGAAAATTAAAGTAATCAACGGCGTTGTTAAAACAAATATCCTCGACCATCTTTCCCAATAACTCCATATCGTTGGGAACTTCACCGTTTACCACATCGTTTCCAAGCATATTGCAAAGGGTGCGGCGGAAATATTCGTGGCGGACGTACGACAAAAAGCTTCGCGAATCGGTGAGCATGCCAACAAACCTGCTGAGCAGCCCTAAATTGGAAAGCGCCTGCATCTGCTTTTCCATGCCATCTTTCTGGTCGAGGAACCACCAACCCGAACCAAACTGCATTTTTCCGGGTACCGAACCATCCTGAAAATTCCCTATCATGGTAGCCATTACTTCGTTGTCGCGGGGATTGAGGTTGTACAGAATGGTTTTACAGAGTTGCCCTGTTTCGTCGAGCCGTCCCAGCAATTTTGAAAGAGGCCTGGCAATTTCCAGGTCGCCAATCGAATCGAAACCGACATCTGGGCCCAGTTTTTTGAACAAACGCCTGTTATTGTTACGGAGTGCCCCTATATGAAATTGCTGTGCCCAACCTCTTCGGTGGTCCATCAACCCAAATTCGTACAACATGCACGATTTGAATTTGTTGATTTCCTGCGGATTAAGGTGATCACCTCCCCTGATGACCGTAAATATGGTCTGAATTTCACCTTCGTCATACTCTTCGGCATATATGGTTTCAAGGCCATGATCGGACAAACGGCAACCGTTATCGTGGAAATATTGGTGCCTGATTTCGAGGGCTTCCATAAAATCGTGAAAAGTTTTTATGTTGATGCCTGCTACATGGGCCAGATGATCAACATAGTGATTGAACGAAACAGTGTCTTCTACCATCATGGCTTTATCGGGACGCCAGGCAGGCAACACGTTAACCTCGAAACCGCTTTCCCTGATCCTTTTGTGATGTTCAAGAGTGTCAACCGGATCGTCGGTTGTGCAAATGGTATGCACATTGGCCTTCCTTATTATATTACGCACCGAATATTCCGGAGTATTGAGTTTACTATTGCAATCTTCCCATATTTCGCGGGCAGTTTTTGGGTTCAGCAACTTATCGATTCCAAAAAACCGTTTCAATTCAAGGTGAGTCCAGTGATAAAGCGGATTTCTCAGCGTATTGGGAACGGTCTCAGCCCACTTTTCAAATTTCTCACAATCGGAAGCACTGCCGGTGCAGAATTTCTCGTCAACGCCGTTGGTGCGCATGGCCCGCCATTTATAATGGTCGCCTGCAAGCCAAATCTGTGTCAGGTTGTTGTAACGGCGGTCGTTGGCGATATCCTGCGGAGGAATGTGGCAGTGGTAATCGAAAATAGGCATTTTTGCCGCATGATTGTGGTAGAGATAGCGGGCTGGCTCTGATTGTAAAAGAAAATCGTCGTGGATAAATGGTTTCATAAGTATTAAAGCTATAATTGGAATAATCGTTTGAGATGCCTTTCGTAAATATTCTCTTCGACACACTGCCCTACCATTTCACTGTATTTTTCGAGCAGGCCGGTATATCGTGGGCCCATTTCGGCTGCCACTTTATAGCCAACATGTATAAGTTGCCTGAAATTAGGATTATAATCAGGATGCCCGGGAATATGGCGGAGGGTATTTGCATATTTTTCGCTATCCCATTCCTTGACCTCATCGGCCGAAGGCAGATTATTGTAATCAATATCAATCACATCAGCATAAGGTGCACATAGTTCCTCTTTTCGTGCCAATGCTTTAATGTAAATTTCTTTTGCTACATCGAGGGCTTCGCCGCCGGCAAGGGCCAACCCGATAACCTCTTCGAGCCAGGTAGTCCCGGCAGTTTTTACATGCAGCCCTTTATCATGCTTCCTGATGATTTCGGCCATTACCGGGTAAATGGTAAACTTATCGCTCCCCGAATGAACACTGAGCTTAAGGTTTTTGGGAAGTCCAAAATGCATGACTGCATAGTCGATAACCAGAATATCCTGCTCAAATTCTTTGGCAAACTGTTCCACGTTGCCCACATAATCGACACCTTTATTAAATCGGCCGGTAAATTTCGGAGCTATGGTTTGAGCCGGTATATCCAGATCGGCAATCATCTTGAGGATAAAAAACATATCGACAGGGGTTTGTGGAATATCCACCTCATCCATCGATATCTCGGTTATAAAGTTACCTGTTCCTTTCACTGTTTCAATACGGCGATAAATTTTCCCGGCTTCCTGCACCGCTGCCAGAAATTTAGCTGCCATTTGGTCGAGCAATTCATCGGTAATTATTATGGGCTCATCAATTCCGGGGATAACCACATGGTTGCCAAATACCGAACACGACTGTTTAAAAGCCTTTACCGATTCGGGGGTTGCAGGCTTATTGATACAGGAAGCAACATCGAGGGTAAAAAAGTCGGATGTGGCAATAAAGCGGTCAACATTGCTCAGGTTAATGTGGTCGGCGTCAACCAGGTACTGGCCTTTCCAGTTTAATGCGGCAACCGCAGCATCGGCTTCTTTTCGGGTTCCAATTGGTTCCGAATGTACGATATTATGTTCGCGGTTACTTTTGTTCCATACAGGTGTAACCACAACCCCTTTTTCGTATGCCTTTAGAATGGCTTTCAGCTGTGCTATGCCCTGATGTTCAAAGCGGTCGCCAATACCGAAACTATATTTTCCTATTTCCATATTTTCAACGTTGATTAATGTTATTTTTCAATAAATTAAATTTCCGTGTACGAACACGAAAATAGAAATTGTTTTTAAAATGTGCAAACGATTAGGTGAGAATTAACAATGAATTTCGGAAATATTCAGATTTTGCATAAAAACAGGGAACTAATGTGTTAAGAAATTGGCTCTACTTTGGTCATCCATTTGATAAATAACATTTTATTT
>CAZMDP010000282.1:0-4163 GCA_964565015.1 uncultured Prolixibacteraceae bacterium
GGTTGCTACCTCGGGGCTCGAAATGACTCAGAATTCGATGCGCCTGCCGTGGACACGCGAAGAAGTTGACTGGAGATTGCATCAGATTATGAAAAACATTCATGAAACCTGCGTAAAATACGGTACCGAAAAAGACGGATTTATAAACTATGTTAAAGGTGCCAACATTGGAGGATTTATTAAAGTGGCCGATGCGATGATTGCACAGGGAGTAGTTTAATGATCGAAATTGGTTTAAGTTAAAACGATCACCCGGGAAAGCAATTTCCGGGTGATTTTTTTTCATCTTTAAAACTGATTTGGATTTAATGAGTTAAGTGAATTAAAAAAGTATGAAACTAAATCCCCGGTACATTTTCGCTTAAATCATTGAAAAAGGTATTTTAATTGATGTTAATTTTTTACATTGATCGGATAAACCTATTCTTCCTAATTTTGTTTTGCCAATCAATTCAGGATTTGAAAAATGGAGAGGATTATTAGGATTGTTTATAAATTACTGGGTATGATCATTTTGATCCCTGTTTATATATATAAATATGCAATCTCTCCGTTTACTCCCGCATCATGCCGCCATATTCCCACCTGCTCGACTTATGCAGTTGAAGCAGTTAAAATTCATGGGCCATTCAAAGGCTTCTGGCTGGCCACAAAACGAATTGCCCGTTGCCATCCGTGGGGCACAAGTGGTTACGATCCGGTACCGCCTAAAAAAGTAAAAGATAAATCCATTTAAAAATTCATGGTTCCATTTTGTTATTTTTGCGAATAGCTTCATTTACAATAAATAGTTCGTAATGAGAGATTTTTTAATTGTATTAACTGTCGTGTTCCTATTTACTGGTTGCGGAACCAAATCCCCGAAACAAGACGAAAAACCTATTATTCTTGTGAGTATCCTACCACAAAAAACTTTTATCGAAAAAATTGCCGGGACCGATTTTAATGTTTCTGTTTTGATACCCCATGGCGCAAATCCGACAACATATAGCCTTTCACCTGCACAAATGGCCGAAATTTCGAAAGCTTCGGTCTGGTTCAGGATGGGCTATGTAGGTTTCGAATTATCGTGGGGCGATAAAATAGTGCAAGCCAATCCCACCATGAAAGTGGTCGATCTATCGCAGGGACTCGACCTGATTGCAGGAGGGAAAGATGAAAATACCGGTACACTGATAGGCGTTGATCCCCATACCTGGCTATCACCGGCGCTTGTCAGAAAAATGGCAACCGCTATCCGCGATGAACTGGTGGCGCTTAATCCACAAAACAGGGAGGCATATAATCTGGGTTATCAGAGGTTTTTAAAGGAAATTGACGATACCGATTTGAAAATCAAACAGATGCTCAGCGGTTTTGAAGGAAGGCCGTTTATTACTTTTCACCCCTCGTTAAGTTATTTCGCCCGCGATTACGGACTTGTGCAGCATTCGATACAACAAAAGGGAAAAGAACCTACACCGTCGCAAATAGCAAACCTGGTTAGCATTGCCCGCGAAAACAATATAGGGGCTATTTTTATACAAAGCGATTTCGATCGTGAAAATGCACGGATGTTTGCCCAGGAAATCAATGGTCAGATTATACAGGTATGGCCGCTAAATCCCGAATGGAGCGATAACCTGATATTCCTGGCCGGTGTTCTAAGCGAGAGTTTCAGATGAAGCCATTAATCCATATTAACCATATTACATTCGGATATACTTCCGAACCTGTTCTGGAGGATGTTGATCTGAAAATATTCGACAACGATTTTATTGGGGTAATTGGGCCAAACGGGGGTGGAAAAACTACCCTGTTGAAGATTATTCTTGGCTTATTAAAGGTACAGAAGGGTAAACTCTATTTCAGGGAAGACCTTCCAAAACATAAGCGCCCTATTGGTTATCTGCCGCAGGTTAAACATCTCGACAGGAAATTTCCAATAACCGTATTGGATGTTGTGCGGTCGGGATCGATGATGCGGCCATATCCATTTAAAAATTCAGGCGAGGAAAAACATGCTGCGTTAAATCTGCTCAACGAAATGGGAATTTCAGGGTTACAGAAAAAGGCAATCGGCGATTTATCGGGTGGACAGATGCAGCGGGTTTTTTTGTGCAGGGCGCTCATAAGCGAGCCTAAAGTATTGATCCTTGATGAACCTGACACATTTGTTGATAACCAATTTGAAGGCGAGCTATACGAAAAACTGAAGGTTTTAAACGGGAAGATGGCTATACTGCTCGTTTCGCACGATGTGGGCACCATCTCGGCCTATGTGAAAACCATTGCATGTGTAAACCGCAAACTGAATTATCACCTTTCGAACCATATCACCACACGCGATCTCGAGATATATAACTGTCCGCTCCAGATTGTGCGCCATGCTGACGACCCGGTTACTTTACTGAAAAAGCACAATGGCCATGAATGATTTCATCGAATTGTTTTCGTATGGCTTTTTTCAAAAAGCGCTGCTTGCATCGTTGTTTGCAAGTATATCCTGCGGAATAATAGGCACCTATGTTGTTTCCCGAAGGATCGTTTTTATCAGCGGAGGGATTACCCATGCTTCGTTTGGTGGTATTGGATTGGCTTTTCTCCTTGGGTTTAATCCGTTGGCAGGGGCGGCCATGTTTGCGGTTTTGGCTGCCCTGGGGATCCAGTTCTTTTCTGACAAAGGGGGCGTTCGCGAAGATTCCTCAATTGCCATCTGGTGGTCGCTGGGAATGGCTCTCGGCGTAATATTTGTTTTTATTACACCCGGATATACCCCAAACCTGATGAGTTATCTGTTTGGTAATATACTTACCGTTAGTAATCATGAGATTTGGGCTATGTTTGCACTGAATATTGTTCTTGCGGTTATATTCACTTTGGGGTTCCGCAATATTTTATACATTGCATTCGATGAGGAATTTGCCCGGGCATCGGGTTTGCCGGTAGCATTTTACAATTATATGGTTATGGTGCTCATTGCTTTAACCCTCGTTCTGAACATCAGGGTAGTAGGTATCATACTTATCCTTTCATTGATAACCATTCCGCAGGCAACCGCTAATCTTTTTACCAAAGATTTTAAAAAAATGATGCTTTTATCGTGCCTTTTTGCTTTTATAGGAACCATAACCGGACTGGTGGTTTCTTATTTCCTGGATATACCATCGGGGGCTACCATTATTTTTGTACTTGTAGGTGTTTTTGGACTAATCCGGATAATCAGATTGTTTTTATGAAAACGAACAGCGATACGTTGTTGCAATGCCCGGGCTGCAAAACATCGTTTAAAAGGCAAGACCTTGAAAAACAGTGCAGCAATTGTTTTGCCTGCACAGGTTGTGAAACATATTTATGCCCGGTTTGCGAATCTGAAATTGTGATAAAGCCCATTGGATCGGCGCGGAAAAAAACTCCAATACAATAAGTTCATTATTACTAAAGAGGCAACTGCAACAAGATTGAGTTACAAGGTTGTATTATAAGGATTTATCACCCCAACATACAATACATAACCTGTAATTTCCACATTATCAGTATGATTGGATATTTCGGGATTACAAATCCCGGTTTGGAAAGTACGGAATGTAACGCAGATACAATCGGGGGCAACAGCGAGGAGATTGCTTCTCCCATCCACGCCTTTGGGCGGGATGGGATTGTTATGACGGGCGCTACCATAAAGAGAGGGGTTTCTCAGTTAATTAAAATACATTTTACTTCTTTGGTGTAACTCATTTCTCGTATTTTTGTAAAATCTATGTAAATACTTACTTATCTGAGCAACATGTTAAATATAGAAAGTAAAATAGCTTTACTTTGGGAGGAGAAAGGATGGTTGCAATGCAAACTTGCAGAACTAGTCGGGGCATTGATTAATATAATCGGCACCTACATACAAAATTTTAAAACAAAACTGGCGTTCGCCACAAAATAAATTGATTATGAAACAAGTAATTTTAAATATACCGGACAACAAATACCCATTCTTTATGGAACTGGTAAAGAGCCTTGGTTTTGTTAAAGTACCAGAGGAAATAAAGTTGGATGAAAAACAAAAAGAGTTCGTGGAAGGGACTAAAAGTTCTATCCGGCAGGTTGAACAGCATTTGAAAGGCGAGATAAAGTTAAAAACTGCTGACCAACTTTACAATGAGCTTTAATGTTTACACCACCGATTTTTT
>CAZMDP010000283.1:0-4120 GCA_964565015.1 uncultured Prolixibacteraceae bacterium
TACTACATATTTGGTATGCAAAAGCTTATGCGATAATTCCCCTAAGGGTTGCTTCAGGAAATCGCGGTAAAGTTTCTGGACTTCCGGATTTTCGTGCGATTTTCTGATTGGCATATGGGCATCCTCTGCGTATATGGCTTCGGCTCTTTTCTTCCTGATTTCGGGGCTGGTAGGTATAGGTTGACCACCGCCGCCTAAACAACCTCCCGGACATGCCATTATTTCAATAAAATGATAATCGGCCGTACCATTCTTTACCGAATCCATAACGGTTTTGGCATTTACAAGGCCGTGAGCGATGGCACATTTAAGTTCGACACCATCGAGGAAATCCCATTCAGGTTTTGGGTTTTCGATTTTGATGGAAGCCTCACGTACCCCTTCCATACCCCTTACAGGAGTTATTTCGAGGTTTTTGAACGGAACCTCCCGGCCAGTAACGACTTCATATGCAGTCCTTAAAGCAGCTTCCATTACGCCCCCGGTTGCCCCGAAAATTACTCCGGCTCCGGTTGATTCACCCATTAAACGGTCGAATTTCGATTCTTCGAGCGCTTTAAAATTTATTCCAGCTTGTTTGATCATGATGGCAAGCTCGCGTGTGGTGAGTACATAGTCCACGTCGCGGTAACCACTGTCGAACATTTCGGGCCTGCTGGCCTCAAATTTTTTAGCTGTGCATGGCATGATCGAAACCGATACAATCTTTTCGGGCTCGAGGTTGCGTGCTTTGGCATAATAGGTTTTTACCAGGGCACCAAACATTTGCTGCGGAGATTTGCAGGTCGAAAGGTTGCCCAGATATTCCGGGTACATGTGCTCAATATATTTTATCCAGCCTGGCGAACACGAGGTGGCCATCGGAAGTTTAACCGATTCGTCCTTATCAACCAAAGCTTTTTTAAGCCTGGTCAACAGTTCGAAGCCTTCTTCCATAATGGTGAGGTCGGCCGTAAAATCTGTATCGAGTACCGAGTCGAACCCCAATCGTTTCAGAGCAGAGACCATTTTCCCGGTTGAACGTGAACCTGGTTCAAATCCCAATTCTTCGCCCAATCCAATCCTGACTGCCGGCGCTGTTTGCACCACCACGTGTTTCTGTGGATTGGCTATTGCCTCCCAAACTTCTTCAATGTAATTTTTCTCAACCAGAGCACCGGTGGGGCAGTGATTGATACATTGACCGCAATTGGTGCAGACCACATCGTTCATGTGCTTATTCAGGAATGTAGAAATCTTCATGTGGTCGCCTTTATGTGCAACCGTCAGGGCATTAACCCCTTGCAGTTCGGCGCAGGTGCGAACGCACCGCTGGCACCTGATACACTTGCTGTCGTCTTTTATGATCGACGGCGAGTACATATCGATGGAATAGGTTTTATAGGGTAGTAATTCTATAAAATCCTGGGTCATGATTTTGTATTCCGATGCAAGTTCCTGAAGTTCGCAGTTGCCATTACGGTAACATTTGGTGCAATCGGCATTATGTTCCGAGAGCAACAGTTCAATGATATGTTTTCGCGAATTACGTACTTTCAGGCTATTGGTCAGTATTTCCATTCCTTCTTCGCAAGGCGTGGCACAAGCTGCCGAAAGCCTCTTCTGGCCTGCTACCTCAACCACACAAACCCGGCAGTTACCTGCAACACAGAGGTCTTTATGGTAACAAAGGGTTGGGATAATGATACCGCCTTCGCTGGCTGCATCAAGAATGGTGGTACCCTGATCAACTTTTACAGGGAATCCATTAATGGTGATATTTATTTTTTTCGAACTCATCTTTACGTTTGTTTTGGATTAATAAATCATCTCTTCCCTGAAGTTTTCGACTATGGATGAAAACGAATTGGCTACCGATTGACCAAGGCCGCATTTTGCCGTTATTTGCATGGTTTCGGTAAGCCTGAGAAGTTTATCGAGATATACTGCAGGTTTTTCACCTCTTTTTACTGCTTTAATACCAATGAGGAGCTGCTGACAGCCAACCCTGCAGGGAGTGCATTGTCCGCATGATTCTTCCCTGAAAAATTCAAGATAATTATCCAATACATTGAACATTGACCTTGAGCTGTTGAAGAGCATCATCGATCCACCGGTCGGGAGTGAAATGCCGGTCAACTTTCCCTGATAACCTATGGCAGTGTCGGCAAATTTTTTACGTGGAACCAGGAACCCCGATGCACCGCCCACCTGAACAGCTTTTGTGTCGCCATCGCCAAATTCATATACAAAATCCTGAAGGCTCATCCCAAGTTCCAGCTCATATATGCCCGGTTTTGGGGTATCGCCTGAAACGGAGAAAAGTTTTGTTCCACGCGAATATTGCACCCCAAGGTCGTAGAATTTTTTTGCACCATACTTGAAGATGGTATAAATGTGTGCAAGCGTTTCAACATTGTTTATAACGGTTGGTTTTCCCATATATCCAAAAGTGGTTGGATAGGGTGGTTTATTGCGTGGCTCGCCTCGTTTCCCTTCCATCGACTCAAAGAGCGCAGTTTCTTCGCCGCAGATATAGGCTCCGCTGCCCATGAATACTTTTATTTTGAAATCGAGTTTAATCTGGTTGCAGTAGTACTCAAATTCCTGAATTACTTTTTCGAGTTCATCTTTCAGAAACCAGTATTCGTTGCGGAGGTAAATAAACCCTTCTTTTGCCCCGATTACATGGGCGCACGCTACCATAGCCGTAAGAACCTTATACGGAACCCTTTGAAGTATTTCCCTGTCTTTGAATGTTCCGGGTTCGCCCTCATCGGCATTACAGATCACATATTTTTTATCTGATTTTTGTTCGCCTGCTACTTTCCATTTTAAACCAGTTGGAAATCCTGCACCCCCTCTTCCCTTCAATTCAGAACTTATCAATTCATTAATAAGGTCTTGCGGAGTCTGGCTTAGAATTTTTTCAAGTACCTGTTCCCAGTCGTTTTCATTTTTGAAAATGAAATCGACCCTTTTCAGTTGATATGATGTTGCCATAATTTTTCCTGTATTAATTATTTATGCATATAATCGGTAATAATTTCTCTAACCTTTTCCGGAGTCAGATCAGTGAAGACTTCATGGTTGATGAGCATGGCCGGCGCCTTATGGCATAGTCCCAGACAGTTTGTTTCGAGCAGCGAAAACCTCCCATCGGGGGTGGTTTCGCCAACTTTTACTTTCAACATGTCCTGAATGGCAAATACAACCTGGCTTTTTCCTTTCATGGCACACGAAATGGTTTTACACACCCGAATGATGAAACGCCCCATTTTTTTTACCTCAAGAAAAGAGTAAAATGTAGCGGTTCCATAAACCTCGGCAGCCGGTAGATCCATCTCCCGTGCAATTTCCACCATTGAATATTCCGATAAATAATTTTCCTGTTCGACAACGCCCTGCATTACCGGTAACAGGCTTTCCCTGGTTCTGCCGTACTTATCGGCCAGATCTTTGATTAATAGTTGAATAGGACTCATAAAACTGAGATTATAAATTATTAATGGTCATTAGTTGATTGAAATTCAGTGTTTTAACCAGAACTCATAAATGATTCGTTAAATTTTTGTGAACCTTGAGTTACAGGCCATCGAATTTCAACGCTAAAATTAAAAGATTGAAGCATTAAAAACCATAATATTCAACTTAGAATAACCTGTTGTACAGCATATTTATATATGTTTTATGGCATGTTTCGCTGATCCTTGAAATTTTTCTGGTAATTCCACATTGTATTCGACCAGGATAATAAGCATAATTCAATCAGAAAACTTAATAATTACTTAAGAAAATAATGCTTAAAAAGCGCAACTTTTTGCGTAATTTTTGTGTCATAGATGCGTCGAAAACAATGAAACAATATTTTGCCATGAAAACAGTGATTTATCTTTCTTATTCAGTATTGTTACTAATTATTCCCGTCTTTACATGGGCACAGAGGGTCAATGTTACAGGCCGGGTATCTGATGCTTCTACCAACCGGCCCATTCACCGGATTTCGGTTGTCGATAAAAATTCAGGCATAGGAACAATGACATCTGAAGATGGTACTTATTCACTTTTCTTGCAAAGAGGTGACATTGAATTAGCATTTTCGGGGATAAATCACGATACGCAAAAAGTAGCCATTTTTGTT
>CAZMDP010000284.1:0-4120 GCA_964565015.1 uncultured Prolixibacteraceae bacterium
AAGGTTACAAGAATAGCTGGTGACTGTGGCCCCCTAAATGACATAGTCGAGTTGGCCCACCTGCTCAATAGGAAAGTTGTTTTATCGCCTCAATAAATGGCCTTATGTGAGTAAAAAACGCTTTGTACCCTTCGCAAAGGTAATTCAAACCGGATTCTCCGTCGGGTGTTTCGATAAATCTGTTTTTTGGACATTCACCGTTGCACATATTTAATACCGGACATTGACGGCAATATTGTGGCAGGGTTAGCGATTTGGCCATTCCGAAGGCTTTCTGTCGGGGATGATCGAGTAATGAAGCAAGTGAATGTTGCTGAATGTTACCTATAAGATGATTGGGATTCACAA
Organism: uncultured Prolixibacteraceae bacterium; assembly: GCA_964565015.1. Taxonomy (GTDB): domain Bacteria; phylum Bacteroidota; class Bacteroidia; order Bacteroidales; family Prolixibacteraceae; genus UBA1413. The sequence goes on from CAZMDP010000284.1 coordinate 349, forward strand.
AATGGTCACAAGCATAAAAATCGCCGTTGTGCTCTACCACAGGTACCCTGCCGCAATTTTCCTTGAAAACACATAGAACATGCTCCTGATTAAATGCTGTCCGGATGGCTTCCTCAAAAATCTGTATCTGAACTTTTCCAATATCTTGCTCAACCCACTCGTCGAAGATTTTAATCAAGAATTGGCCAAAATCTGCTGCATGAACCGAAGAAGATGATACTCCGCCCTGAAGTTGAGGCTGGTGTTCGACCAATGGCAGAAACGTGATGTATCTTGCCCCTATGCTCTTAAAAAACCGATATATTTTGAGCGGATTATGTACATTAACTGAATTAACCACGCAAAGAATTTCATGGGTTATTCCAAAATTCTGAAGCATCTGCAACCCTTTAAGAACATTGCTGAATGTGGCTTCCCCTTCTCTGCCTGCACGAAACCGGTTGTGCAAATCTTCGGTTCCATCGAGACTAATCCCGACTAAAAATTTCTCATCCGAAAGAAATCGGCACCATTCATCATTGAGCAGTGTTCCGTTGGTTTGTATTCCGTTAACCAGAGTTTTCCCTGATGGAAGATGCTGTTTTTGGATAGCCACCGCTTTTCTGTAGAATTCAATTCCGGCAAGGGTGGGTTCTCCTCCATGCCACGAAAACATGATAAAATCATCGGTAGTGGCTTCAATATGCTGAATGATATATTGCCGAAGCAATTGGTCATCCATCAGCAGTTGCCCTTTCCCGGGATAAAGTTCTTTTTTGTTGAGGTAATAGCAATAGCTGCATTGCAGGTTACAACGCGAACCAACAGGTTTTGCAAAAATCTGGAATTCCCTCGACTTTATACTCATTCAATATTTCTACAATCAGGAAATTCAAATTTAGGAATAAACTTCAGAACAAAACCTGTCCTGCTGGTCAGTTTACAAAATCACTTCTTCAAGTTTCTTTTTGTTCAGGTTTAACCAATCCTTATAACCCAACAGTTCCGGGTTCAATTTCCGTGAAAGATCAACATCACGTATTGAACAAAAGTAATCTGCAAAATCGACGTTAAAATGGAACATGTTTGCAAGATCATCGGCTCCGGGGAAACCAAAAGTACGGTAAACAGAAGTTGGTACCGGATGATATATAACATTTTGCCCTAAAACTTCGGAGAGCCCATCGGCGAGTTGCTGGCCCGACAAATGTTCGCCCGAAATCCCAATGGTTTTACCCTGGTATGTTGCACCTGCTTTAAATATCCCTAAGGCACATTTGCCAATGTCACTGGCAGCAATACATGGCAATTTCTGATCAGCAAGAGGGATTGTCAAAACCAGATTTCCATCCGGAGTTTTTTGAGGACCAGAACCAAAATAGATGAAATTTTCCCAATAGAAAGAAGTGTTCAAAATGGTGTAGGGTATGTTGCTTTCTTCGAAATATACATTTGATTCTCCTTTGACATCGAAATGCGGAACTTTATATTTTCCCATCAGGGTTGGAATCCTGTCATCATCAAGTGGGATCCATTTCCGTGAATCTTCGAGAGACGACCATATAACATGTTTTGCACCGGCAGCGGCAGCAGCCTGCGCCATATTCATTGCATGAGTTTTCTCTTTTTCGGGACTGAAATGCTCCCAGAAGAAAGTTACGCAAAAAACCCCATACGCACCTTCAAATGCTTTTATAAGGCTTTCACTATCATCAACATCGGCTTCAACAACCTCAGCCCCCAGCGCTGCAAGTTCCCTCGCCTTATCAGAATTTGAATTCCTGGTTATGGCCCGTGCTATAAATCCACTTTCAGGGTCGTTTAATATTGCCCTTACCAGTCCTCCCCCTTGTGCCCCTGTTGCCCCGATTACGGCAATTACTCTCTTGTTTTCCATTCTATTTGTGTTTTATTATTAATTAAAGACTACAAGGTATTATATTTCTTTTTAATAAGAAAAATAAATAATACATATTTATCTTTTTTAACAAAGGGGGTCCGGTTATGCCGAACCGATTAAGAAAAGCATTAATGTCTGGTAAATTAGTAATAATGAACCAGTTTTAATATGAGATTCCTCACTTCACTTTGTTACGTACCAATGACAAGCGCTTGAGTTTGCGTAGGAGGGGGTTGGTGGCGCCGAAGCCGCCACCAACCCCCTCCTCATTAAAAACCCATGTATGCCCTGTCATTTCGACCGCAGGGAGAAATCTCAAACATGTAACCGGACAACAATAATAGAAAAGTCAATTAATATCTTTTATAGTAGAATCTATTTCCCGATTATCACCTGATTTTCCCCGCTTTTCCATCCAATGATATATTATGGGCAGCACCATAAGTGTCAGGAAGGTGGAGGTTATCAAGCCACCGATAACCACCGTTGCCAACGGACGTTGCACTTCGGAGCCGGGGCCGGTATTGAATGCCATAGGAATAAAGCCAAGGCTGGCCACCAGGGCTGTCATCAGTACAGGCCGCAATCGGTCGGTAGCGCCATCAACAATCTGATCTTTCAGTTTACCCGGTTTATCGCGGCGTAATTCGTTAATATGGTCGATCATAACCAGACCGTTCAACACGGCTACCCCAAACAAGGCAACAAAACCAATACTCGCCGAAACAGAAAGATACATACCCCTGACCCAAAGAAGAAATACACCTCCCGAAAGAGCAAAAGGCAGGTTCAGCAAAATCAGAATGGCATACTTCATTTTGCCAAAGTTGAGGTAGAGTAAGCCGATGATGATAAATATGGAAAGTGGCACTACCAGAAACAAATGGCGCATGGCCCTCTGCTGGTTTTCGAAAGTACCTCCGTATTCGATAAAATATCCTGCCGGAATATGGGCTTTCTGGGCAATTTCGCGCTGCAGGTTTGCTGCATACGATCCAAGGTCGATGTTTTTAATATTGATGCCAACAATAAGGCGCCGCCATCCATTTTCGCGCTGTATTTCGCGTGGCCCCTCCTGAAGGGTAATGTTGGTTACCCTTTTAAGCTGTATAATTCCCCCTGAAGGCAAATGAACCGGAATCTCCTGAATTTTATACAGTTGATCCCTCATCTCCAGGGGATACCTTATGGCAATACCAAAGCGGCGTTGTCCCTCGTAAAGCTGCCCAGCTATCTGACCACCAATTCCAGCCTCTATTACATGTTGAACATCGTCCACATTCAAACCGAAGGTTGCAACCGCTTCCCGGTCAATTTCGATGGTCAGATAGGGCTGGCCAATGGTTTGCTCTACGAAAAAATTATCAGTACCCTGCAGTCCGGGCAATAACTTTGAAATGTCGTCGCCAATGCGGCTTAATACATCCAAATCCTCTCCGTATATTTTTACGGCCATATCAGATTTAACACCGCTCGTCAACTCATCAACCCTCATGGCAATGGGTTGGGTAAAATTGTAGGCTAACCCTGGTTCGGTTTGTAAATATGGTTCAATCATACCGATGATGTCCTCTTTTTCAATGCCTTTTCGCCACTCCTCACGGGGTTTCAATATCACCCAAACGTCGGTTTGGTGAATACCCATCCAGTCGTTGGCCAGGTCGGATCTGCCGGTTTTGGGCACAACAGTTTTTATTTCGGGGATATTCTCTACTAATTTTCCGGCCAGCCAGTTGGCATTTTCAATCGATTCCTGAAGGGTAACCGAAGGCATCCGCACCTGTTCAATTAAAATTGAACCTTCGTCGAGTTCGGGGAGGAACTCAGTTCCCAACCGGGTCATAATCAGCAAAGAAAGAGCAAAAAGAATTCCTTCAACTGAAATTACAAAAA
>CAZMDP010000285.1:0-4116 GCA_964565015.1 uncultured Prolixibacteraceae bacterium
GTTATCGGTAAGGATAAAATTCCCGTCAGCATCTTCGTTCCTTACGATGATATCGTTCAGGTCGGCCTGGTAATTATACAGGTTCTGCACATCAATATAAAATTTGGCCGTAACTCGGTTCAGGTAATATGCCTTATCTACCCTGAGGTCGAGTTGATGAAATGGCCTGAACCGCTCAGCATTGATGCGGCTGAAATCGAAATAGGGCCCTCCGATAATGTTCCAGGCATCAACACGCGAACTTTTATCGAGGTCCCACGGTGTATAGGGCAGGCTGCCCACAAAGCGCCACCGTGTACCAATACGCCAGTTCCTTTTCAGGTCTTTGGTCGATGTAAGCACAACAAGGTGTTTGCTATCCCAGCTCGAAGGCAGATAAATACCCCGCCAATCGGTAAATTCGCTCCTCACCAGGGTATACGACAAGTTTAAATTGAAACCGTTTGGCGTATTTAAACGGGTTTGAAATTCGGCGCCATAAGCGCGGCCTTTCGAAGTAGAAGTAACTTCTTCGTCGCCTATTATGCCAAAATCGGCTCCCTTATTTGCCAGGCTAATGGAGTCGTTTACCGAAAACGGATAATTGTTATAGTTTTTCCAGAAAAGTTCGGTCGAGAACAAAATATTGGATTTCGGACGGTATTCGAAACCTCCGATGATGTGGTCAACCGATATATATTTCAGATTGTTTTTTTTATTGATGAATTCGTTGCCGATTTTGTATCCCAACGTTGTATAAGCCGGAAGCTGGTAGTATCGGCCGGTGTTAAAATTGGCAGTCCACATGGGCGTAAACTCCCATGATGCCGAAAATCGGGGCGAAAGTTGTTTCAACAGATTGCTCATCTGACTCGAATAATTGTTGGCGTCGCTCCTCAACCCAAGCGAAAGGGATAACCGTTCATCAAAGAAATTTTTGCTTGCCTGGGCAAAAACGCCCCATTTAAACAGGTTTAATCTGGAGTTGTAACTGATATCGACAACCTGTCCTTCGTAAAACCGGCGCCCCATAGCATCGTTGGTGTAAGTGGCCAATTCGGCATTTGCCCAGAAATTAAGCCTGAAGCCCTCGAGGCGCGTATTGTTTTCGAACCTGAACTTGTTTTCAATCTCTTCCGAAACGAACCCGTAAATTTTATTTTCCTCCGAACTATCATCATTCTCGAGATATTTGTATGCACTGTTGTTGAGGTGGTTACGGCTCAGCACAATAGTCTGGAAGCTGTTTTCGCGGAAATGTTTGTACACTGCACCGAAAGTATAGGTCCATTGTTCGTTCACCGGAATCTGGCTAAGGATATATTTCTGCTGATCGTCGGGGTCTTTAATGTTCAGGTTCAGATCAAACAGGTCGATGGCGCCAAGACCAACGAAAGTAAGTTCATTCTTCTTGTCGATGCGCGAGCGAACTTTAAACTGAAAATCGTTGAAAGTAGGAAGAAATGGCAGCTCGAGCAGGCCGAAAAGAAATTCGAGATACGAACGACGGGTTGAAAGGATAAAGGTGGTTTTATCGCCGATGGGGCCATCGAGCGTAGCCGATAGTTCCGATGCACCTAAGGTTCCCCTGAACTTTAATTTTTCGGGGTTGCCGTCAACCTGGAAGAACTCAAGTACCCCGCTGAGTGCATTTCCCCTGTTGGCCGGAAAAGCGCCCGAGTAGTAATTTACTTCGCGCAGAAAATCGGCATTCAGAATGCCTACCGGGCCGCCCGAAGCGCCTTGTGTGGCAAAATGGTTGATGTTGGGAACCTCGATCCCATCGAGATAGAAGCGGCTTTCCGACGGGCCACCGCCACGGATTATAATGTCGTTGCGGAAAGCAGGTGTACTCTGTACCCCGGGGAACGACTGAATGACCCGGCTTACGTCGCGGTTGGCGCCCGGACTGTTTTCGATTTCGCCAATTCCTATGGTTCTCAACGATACCGGGCTTTCCAGCGTTCTGCGGAATGGGGAGGCAGTAACACGTACCTCTTCTATTTGCTGGTTGGTTTGCTGCATAGGTATTTCAACCGTTGCAACCCTTGCACTGCTGATCTCGATTTCGGGCGAAATGGCCTGTTTATAACCTATAAATGAGGCTTGTATCCTCACAAAACCCGGCTTTAAACCGGTTATCTGAAAATTTCCGTCCAGATCGGTAATGGTCCCCGAATTAGTGCCAGCCACAACCACATTCACAAATGGAAGGGGTTCGTTACTGACTGCATCGAAAACACGGCCCCTGATGGTTGCCTGTTGGGCCAATACGTTTGTAACCGTGATAAAGAATATTGTCAGGATCGAAATGATTATGTTTTTCATTGTTGGATTACTTAAGGAGGATTTTAACTGAATGAATAATCTCTTTGGCTGTGGTCAGGGTAGTCAGATCGGTAAAAAGCTGGCCCGTAGCGCCCGAAGGGTGCCCATGCCCGATGGGGTTCAGGAATACTGGTTCGTCCATATTTTCCGGATCGATGGTGCCGGCATAAACCAGGGAGGGTTGCAGTGAAGTGAAATAATTGAGGTCGCCGGGAAATTTATCGTTGGTCCAAAATCTATTGGAATCCCAGGGTTGGTTAATTTCGAGCAGAATACGGAATTTTCCCGATTTCCTTTCCGATAACGCTGTATTCAGTCTGAAATTTCCCTTTGGTGTTGCCGAAGTGAGGGCGTCGGGCAGCGGATTTTCGGGCGAAGGTATATATAGGCCATCGGGAGCCTTTACGCCACGTTTATGGGCCCAGTAGGGTAGGGTAGCAGGCCTGCGGGCTTCGCCTGGCTGGTTGCTCCATCTGCCGGGGGCCAGTTCGCCATGTCCGTAACGGCCAGTGGCAACATATTGCGTTACAAACAGCGTTTCAATGTAATTGCCTTCCAGGTCTTCGGCCCATACAGCCATGCTGGGATGATTGTGCGAAGGACCTTTCGTAAACTCGAGAACCAACTGATTACCTTTACCAACCTGATTGGTGGATAATTCAATCATTTCAGTGTCTGTCACCCTTTGTGCAACACACGATGAAAATATCAATGCGATAAAAAGGACTATATTTCTCATTATGGTTTTTGTTTAAAAATATTCAACATCAGATAAACAAAAGTATTAACGTAAGGTTCAACAGGAATTATTTCTCTTTTAAAGTATATGGGTTCATAACCTTTGTCGTTTTACAAATCAAAATATCTGATGAATTTCAATATATAAATCAATTTCGAGGGAAAAGATAAAAATGATTGGTTTGTTATGCTCAATCCTGATTTTGCAGGCAAACATTGAAAGTGCGCAGGGTAAATGGAGGCCGCTGTTTGGCGAGAATTACAGTGAGGCCACATATAGCACCAAGGCCTGGTTTCATAAGAACGGGGAGTTGACCGCTACCGAAGATGAAATGATCTGGGCCTGGGGCAAATTTGAGAATTTTATCCTCAGGCTTGAATTCAGGAACGAACCTAGAACCAACAACTGGGTTATCGGATTACAGACAAAACACGGCGATGCTGCAATTTCTTTCAGAAATATTCGAATTAAAGAGTTATAGGATATAATCGGACTATTCCATTTTTTTGATAGGTACAAAATATAGGTAGCCTCCTAATATACGAATAAAGAAAAAGCCAGTGGTATTCTAATCGCTGGTTTGAGAAACCGGCATTTCTGCAAACGATTCCCTGAATAGCAGGTTGTTTTGATACACATGCACCGGGTTACCCGATATGGAGATACTATTGTTCTCAATAACATAAATGGTATCGGCCAGGCTGGCTAATTGCGGCCTGTGGGTTACAATTAACACGGCCATTTCATGTTTCAGTTTTTTAATCAGGCTAACCACAAATTTTTCTGTCCGGCGGTCCATGGCTGCAGTGGCTTCGTCGAGCAGCAATAACCCGGGCTTTTTGTACAATGCCCGGGCAAAAGCAATAAGTTGGCGTTGCCCGCCCGAAAGGTTGCTGCTGTTTTCGTTTACCATGGTAGCATATCCCTGCTGCAACTCCATTATAAACCCATGAAAACCATACTCCTGGCAAAATGCTACTATTTCCTGTGGATTGACTTCCTCTTCAAGGGCAATATTTTCGAGAATTGTGGCATTGAACAAAGTAACATGTTGCTGCACGAGGACGGTT
>CAZMDP010000286.1:0-4108 GCA_964565015.1 uncultured Prolixibacteraceae bacterium
CAACAATCTGATAGATTATAGGTTTCGGCGAAAGCGCAGCGGCAATATCGTATCCCGAACCGCCAAAAATGCGCCGGTTCAGTTCAAACGGATCGATTCCGGCCCACTGTCCGATATTGGCAATCAGCGAACTGCTGGAGCCAATACCCCAATTGGGGGGAAAGTTAAGCAGTGATGTTGCCATGATATTCGTCTGGTTTTTCAGGAAATCAGGGTTCATCATTCTTGCCTCGAGGAGTATATTCCTTAATCGTTCTGCCAGTTCAGGATTGTCGGTTTCAAGGATACTGAAATTACAAGTATTGAATGTGGCTTCGAACCATTTCTTCTCCGGATAAAAGGCTTTCCAGAATAATTGCGGTTTTCCGGCGGTTGTGGTGATTTGCAGTGATTGTCCGTATCGGAGCGGGATGGCGAGGGCTTTGGCGCCCCTCAGGACAAGGTATTCTCCCGAGATCAACAGTTTGCCGTGTGCATAAAAATTTTGTATGCCATTCGGGTTAACTTCCATCGGCATGTCGTAACTGGTTGATAAAGGCTTCAACCGCGGCGTGCGAAACCTGTTTGCCGGCGAAAAACGAGCGTGCTGTTTCTTCTTCTGATGGCGTGGCATTCAGTTGCTTCAGTATGTTGGGCAGGTGCATTTTCATGTGACCCTGCTGAATTCCCGATGTTATGAGCGCAGTTACAGCACTGAAGTTATTTGCCATTCCGGCCGCCGCAGCAATCATCATCAATTCGCTGGCCGAGGGGTTCCCAAGAATTTCGAGCGCCAGTTTTGCCAGCGGATGCGTTTTGGTAAGGCCTCCCACAGTTCCTATCGCTATTGGAAGGTTTAAAGTATATCTGAAAATGTCATTTTTAAGTTCTATTTCGGTGAGCGCCCCATAACTGCCTCGCGATGAAGCATAGGCATGTCCGCAGGCCTCAACCGCACGCCAATCGTTGCCGGTAGCAAGCACCACGGCATCCACGCCATTGTAAATGCCTTTGTTGTGCGTTACAGCCCTCGAAACATCCGATAAAGCTATTTTGTTGGCCAGTTCAAATTTTCGCGCAAAGGTTTCGGGCGACATCCCTCCGCTTACTTTTGAAAGCTGACTGATTTCACATTGTACCGTACATCTGACCAAACTATTGGGGGTGTAATTCGAAAGGATCGACATTATTACTTCGGCAGTGCCTTTTTCGGGATATTGCGAAAGTTTTTCCCTGAGCACTCCGGCCATTTCTTCGAGGCAGGTGTTTATGAAGTTTGCCCCCATGGCATCGGCGGTTTCGAACGATACATCAACCTGATAATAGTGGGGTATTACAGATGTTTTGTCGATCAGTCGCACCGACGTAATTCCACCTCCACGTTCGCGCATTTTCCGGGTAGTTGCAGAGGTTGCTTCGAGCATTATCGGGATGAGTTGGCTAAAATATTCCTTTAACCACAAACCTTCGCCATTCCAGGTGAAATGGACCTGTCCTTTTTTTTCGGTTCCTGCAATTTCGGCCCTGAAGCCGCCATGCTGTGACCAGAATTTGGCCGACTTTGCAGCGGCCGCTATTACCGAACTCTCTTCGATAACCATGGGAACCATGTAGTTACGGCCATTGATTACTACATTGGGTACCACGCCAAATGGTATATGGTAGCTGGTTATATAATTTTCGCTGAAACCTTCGAAAGTATCTTGTACTTCGGGTGAGGGGTGCATCCATTGGTTGAGCCAGGAATGGAGTTCCTCTCCGCTGCCCGAAATTTTCCGGAGCCAATCAATGCGCCCGCTCCGGTTTAATTTCGAAAAACCGTTAATTATGGGTATATCTTGGTTTGAGTTGTTCATTCCCTGATTTTTAATAATGCCCGGGCCATACGGTAACCTTCAATCTGGCCGGCTACAAATCTTTGTAACGGTTCATAATCGCCCTGGCTATGTTTCAGAAATGCGGATGCCTGTGCGTAAATGGCCGGAAGTTTCGAGCGTGAAATGTGGTAAAAGCCATCGAGGTAGTTGCGGATACCGCCCGAAATGATCAGTTGGTTGCATTTCAGGTCGGTGCGGTTTTCAACAAATTGGTTTACCAAATCGAGCATTTGTGCTGCCGTATGCCCAACCCTGATAAAGGGCTCAAACTTTTCGCGATTGCCTTCGTCTTGCCTCAGCAGTTCAACCAGCGAAAAATTGGTTCCGCCGAATGCGCCGAAATCGAGTGCTGCAATCGGAAGCTGCAGCAACCGTAAAAGGCTTTCGGGCCCCATACCTTGTCCTACTTCTTTCACAATAATCGGGAAGTTTACTTTTTCAAGCAGTTTTTCGATGGTTTCGATGGGCGGGACCTTTATCAGGTTACCTTCTGGCTGCATCCATTCCTGAAGGGGATTGATGTGTATGATCAGTCCGTCGGCCTGTAGTTTATCCACAAGTTTTCCGATCTGGTCATATTTGTTTTCGGCCAGTAAAACTTCTACCTGGGCAATGCCGAGATTGGCAAAAAGGGGAAGGTCGTGACCCATGATGGGGCGGAGGTTAAAATCGTCGAAATAGGTATCATCGTCGAGCAGTTTCCGGCACGAGCCCAAACCCATACCCATGCGGAATTCGTTGCAGGCGCGGGCAAGATTTTGGTTTATGGTACGCGCCATTTTAGTGCCACCGGTCATACTCGATACCCACATGGGAGCCCCCAATGTTTTTCCCATAAAAGAAAATGACATGGGCATTGGAGCGGGATGCCCCGAAAGCAATGGCTCGTAATCAAATCGCTGATCGGCTTCGTTTTGCGATGTTTGCGATTCAAAAGCCAGCTTGATGTGGTCGAGTTTACGGTCTTTTTCCATGATTTCGGACTGTGTGGATTATTTAAGAATATGGCGCGAAATAACCAGCCTAAGTATTTCAGAAGTTCCTTCGCCAATCTGAAGCAATCGCTGGTCGCGGTAAAAACGTTCGATGTGGTTTTCGTGCAAAAGTCCATAGCCACCGTGAATCTGCAGCGATTCATCAGCCACTTCGCGCGCAATTTCGGAGCAATAGAGTTTTGCCATGGCAGCTTCTTTGCCGAAAGCTTTACCCTCATCTTTCAGTCGGCAGGCATTATAGAGAAGTGAACGGGCAGCTTCGATTTTAACGGCCATCTCGGCCAGTTTGAAACTGATTGCCTGGTTTTCGACGATGGGTTTTCCGAACTGTTTCCGTTTTTTTGAATAGCTCAGGGCCATTTCGTAAGCGCCCTGTGCCAGTCCCAGCCCAATCGCTGCTATCGAAAGCCTTCCTCCGTCGAGGGTCGAAAGCATGATTTTCATACCTTCTCCACGATTTCCCAGAAGGTTTGATTCGGGAACCCGGCAATTTTCAAAACGCAGTTTGCCGTTATCGATAGCCCGCCAAACCAGTTTACCTTTGATAGGGGTTACGTAATAGCCTGGCGTTTCGCGGTCAACCAGTATGGCCGAAATTTCTTTCTTGCCATCGTTGTAACCTGTAATGGCCTGCAAGGTTATACCTACAGCTATCTCCGATGCACTGTTGGTAATGAAATTTTTCGATCCGTTAATAACCCACTGGCCATTTACCAGATCGGCGCGGGTTTCAACCCCTTTTGGATCCGATCCGGCATTCTCTTCGGTTAAACCAAATGCCCATACCTGTTCTCCGGTACTCAGGCCTGGGAGGTATCGCTGCTTTTGTTCTTCGGTTCCGAAAGTGTAGATGGGCGTCATTCCCAATGAATTGTGGGCTGCAACGGTAGCCGCCGGCGAACTGTCAACCCTGGCCAGTTCTTCAACGGCAATGATATACGAAAGGTAATCGAGGCCCTGTCCCCCATATTCCTGAGGAATGGTAATACCGAATAGTCCGGCTTTTCCCATTTTTCTGGCCAGTTCAACAGGAAACTCTTCTTTGGCGTCCTGTTCGAGGGCCACTGGTAATACTTCTGCCACAGCAAATTTCCTCACCCTGTGGCGATACTCGACATACTTTTTGGGCAACAAATCTTCCATACAAAAAGTCAAATTGTGATAATATAAAGTTAAAACTATTTTAATGAACAAACTCAATTTCTTCAAGTGTAATAAGGGGCATCCGGTCAGAAACCTGTGCCCCTATTGTTACCT